>JAQUCQ010000435.1 GCA_028686145.1 Desulfuromonadaceae bacterium
AGTGTGGACGTACACAAAAGCACGCTCGCGAAAAAAACGGTGAATCGCAAAAGAAAGCGCCGATCTGGTACGGAAGACAGCCCCAAACGTGTTTGCTCGCGGGCGCAGATGCGCAATGCTTCTCAGGAACTCGAAGCTGTGGTGCTTTTTTTGGAGAGGATAGTTACCATCAACGCTACCGAAAATGGTTACTTTCTCTGCACGCAGTTCAACCGATTGGCCTGCTGCGGGAGACTCTGACAGAACGCCCCTGATGGCTACGGCACTACCGCTTCCAAGGTGGCATACTTCGTCATATTCCGGCAAAGCAGACTCAATTATGACCTGCAAACTGGAAACACATGAACCGTCATTAAGGGCAATAAAAGCGATGCCTTTGCCAACCCTTACCGACCTGACCCACCCTGTGACGGTTAAGCCTACACCAACATTCGCGAGTTTCAGTATTGAAACGATGTGCTGTTTATTATTCAAAGACATCCCCCTTCTGTACGTTTTTATAGCCGACAATCAACGGTTATTGGCTTAGTTGTCATATCCTGACATATCAGAATGAGCATATTGTACATCAGAATGCGCATACATTATAGTCATAGTGTGCACAAGACACCAATCAGTCAATTTATGATAAACCTCTGCCGAACACCCGACAGATAGTTTTGTGTATAAAACCATTTTTTACTTGGTTACAACCACAAAATAGGTGATATTGCACAATAACAATGCTCATGAAGGTGCCACTATTATCACCACTTACAAAACACTTTGATTTGTGGGAGGAACGCTACGTGAAAAAGTTAAAAACAGGGACAAACCTTATCCGAACTCTCCTTGTGCTTGGGATTATCCTTTCACTGATCGGCCTATTCGCGACCCTGTGGCCGGAAATCCCCAATCGAGTGTTTCTTGCAGCATTGTACACATTCAACATAATTTTTATGGTGGCGGTCAACTGGATCCTTATAGCCCGTAAACTGGTAGTTCGCATCAAGCAGATTGCCGGGGCAATGAACAAAGCCGCCGAAGGGGAGTTGACTGAGCGAGTGAGTTTCATGGGAGAATCGGAGATGTCTCTGCTGGCCGAAAATTTCAACTCCATGATGGAGCGGTTGGCCGGAGCGATAACCAAGGTGCATTTATCGCTGCATGAACTCAGGGGTATCTCCGGAACCATCAGACAACTCTCCGAAAAAGGTGTTTCTTCAGCGGCTATTCAATCCGAAGGCCTCAAACGAACGTCCACAGCGATACGGGAAATCAACCGCTCCATCACCGACATCTCCGATTCCGTGGTCACCATGTCAAGCCTCTCTTCAAGCAACACGACCTCAATGGAAAGCATGACGCAAAGCCTTCAATCAACGACACTGCAACTGGAATTTCTCGTACTTTCGGTTGAAGAGGTCAGTTCATCAATCATTGAAATGGCGTCGGCTGTCCGTCAGATCGAGGAAAATGCCGCCATCCTGGCGACAGATACCACCAAGACTGCATCACTTGTCATTGAGATGGATTACGCAATTAAACAGATCGGATCCCAAGCCGCCGATACTTCCCGTATAGCTGAAACGGTTAGAAATGATGCCGAGGAAGGGTGGAAGGCCGTAGATGCAACCATTACAGGTATTAACGAGATACGATCATCGTCAGCAGTCACTTTCGATGCCATTGAAAATCTGTCAAAAAGGGTGGCAAATATTGGTACGATACTCTCTGTCATTGATGAAGTGGCCGAGCAGACTAATCTTCTGGCCCTCAACGCATCAATAATTGCCGCACAGGCTGGGGAACGTGGCAAAAGTTTTTCAGTGATTGCTGTTGAAATCAAAAATCTGGCAAAGAGGACCGGAATTAACACGAGAGAAATTTCTGAGATAATATTGGGGGTCAGGGAAGATACGGAGCGGGCGGTAAAGGCAATTGCACTTTCCGAAAAGCGTATTTCCGAGGGAACAGTGCTATCGCAACGATCCGGCGAAGCTCTCTTAAAAATTGTAGACGGTATTCAGGCCGCCAGCAGCCAGATGATGGAAATAAACACTACGGCGGCCAATCAGACGGAGGCGAGTAAGATAATGAGGCAGGCAATGGACAATGTTGCCGAAATGGTGGAACAGATCGCTCGCGCCACACAGGAACAAAGCGACGGCAGCGAGTTAATAACCTCGGCGGTTGAGCGCATGAGAAATCTTACCCGGGAGGTTATGCATTCCATCAACGACCATCAGAATTCAGCGTCCCAGGTTGTTAATGCCAATCAAGAGATAAATGCCATGGTTGCGGGAATTTGCGAAGCGTCCATACTCCAGACGACCAACGCCGGAAGAATTGGTGAATCACTCAAGGATTTTGAAGAATCAACTGATGTGCACGTCAAATCAACTTTGGTAATGGATGAAGTTCTGGTTAAACTTGCCCGACAGATCGATGTACTTCAGGAAGAAATGGAGCGATTCAAGGCATGACGCCTTCACACTCCAGTGTTTTATCCTTTGCAAGGACAAAATACTGGAGTCAGGCACTTA
>JAQUCQ010000088.1 GCA_028686145.1 Desulfuromonadaceae bacterium
ACCTGAAGACCTGCCGAAAATATTTGATCCCTATTTCAGCACGAAAGAGATGGGATGTCAGAAGGGAATGGGGCTCGGCCTGTCGCTGTGCCACTCCATCATCAAACGCCACCACGGCCATATACATGCCGAATCCACCCAGGGCGAAGGGACCTGAGTCCATATTTACCTGCCCGTATGCCATTCAAAAGAGTGAACGTATCTGTTTTCCCGCGCGTACCAAGCAATCACGCCACTGCGGTCAACCTAATGATGCATCACATAGCACTATTTTTTCCTGACTTGGACGTTTTTCTATGCATCACGGCGGAATTTACGAAGAAGAAATAACCGGCAAAGCCTATGACACCTCCCTGTTGAAGCGTTTTGCACGCTATGTAGCTCCGTACCGGTTATCGGTTATGGTCGTATTGTTTATTCTGCCGCTTGTTGCTGCGTGCAAACTGGCGCAACCCTGGATTATCAAACTCGCCATCGACAACCACATCATCACCGGGAAACTTGCCGGACTGGAAAATATCGCACTCGCATTTCTTGGCATTCTGCTCGTAGAATCGCTGCTTTCCTTTCTGGAGGTGTACCTGCTACAGTCGGTCGGACAGCGGGTCATGTCGGATATGCGCTCGGAACTGTACCGTCACGTCATGCATCTGCCGGTTTCATGGTTTGACCGCGTACCGACCGGAAGCGTCGTCACTCGTCTGACCAGTGACATAGAGGTACTTGGCGAAATGTTTGCATCGGGTATTATCACCATCATCGGCGATATCCTGCTATTGTTTGGAATCATCTCCGTAATGCTCTGGATGAACCTGAAACTGTCGCTCGTAACCTTTTCCGTCCTCCCTGTTCTACTGTATGTTGCCTATACCTTCCGGCGCCGCATGAGAAAATCCTTCCGGGAAGTTCGTGCCCGTCTGGGAAATATGAATGCCTTCCTCAATGAATGCATCTCCGGTATCAGCATCATCCAAATCTTCAACCGGGAACGGGATGAGGAACGGCGCTTCAGCCAGCTCAACGCATCCTATCGCGACGCCAATATACCGGTCATCTTCTGGGATGCGTCTTTATATGCGATGGTTGAGGCACTCTCATCAATTGCTGTCGCGCTGATCATCTGGTACGGCGGTGGTGAGATTATGGCGGGATTTTTGACCTTCGGCGTGCTGGTGGCATTCATCCAGTATATCGAAAAGTTTTTCACGCCGATTCGCGATCTATCAGCAAAATATTCGGTCATGCAGGGGGCAATGGCAGCACTGGAGAGAATTTTTGCCCTGCTGGACACGCCCGGGGCAGATCAAAAATCACCCCTGCCCCCCTGTGACAAAGGGGGGTGCCCGACAGGACGAGGGGATTTGCTCCCACTCATCGAGTTCCGTGATGTATCTTTTTCCTACCAGAGCGGTAACGACATACTGAGCGGCTTCAACCTTACGGTCCACCGCGGCGAGCGGATTGCCATCGTAGGCGAAAGCGGCGGCGGCAAAACCACCATAACCCGTTTACTTACACGCTTGTATGACATCGAGCGCGGCAGCATTTTTCTGCAGGGGACCGACATTCGAGAGTTCGATGTCAAACAGATACGCCGCCGGATCGGTGTCGTACTACAAGACCCCTGTCTTTTTGCCGGGACCATCGAATTTAATATTTGCCTGGGAGATGAACTGGCTCGGCAACGCGTTCGTCAGGCAGCTGCTGCGGTCGGAGCTGACCGCTTTATCGACCGACTGCCGCACGGTTATGAGGAAGAGGTCCGGGAACGGGGGAGTAATTTTTCTGTCGGAGAAAAGCAACTAATCTCTTTTGCCCGTGCCGTCGCCTTCGATCCGGAAATACTCGTGCTGGATGAGGCTACCGCCAGCATCGACAGCACTTCAGAGCAGATGATCCAGGCGGGGATAAAGGGATTGATGGAAGGACGCACTTCGCTGGTTATCGCCCATCGCCTCTCCACCATTCATGATGCAGACCGAATCATCACAATTCAGCATGGAGTCAAGATTGAAGAGGGTACGCACGAAGAGTTGCTGCGCTCGGGCGGCATATATTCCAGGTTGCACCACCTGCAGTTCGGTGAGATGTAAACACAATCCTGAAGCAACTGATATTGCATCTGCCATAAGAACCTGATACCTTATTTTAAACTACGTTTCAGGAGTTCCCCCATGTGCACAACCTGCGGATGTTCCACACCAGACCATCATCACGATCACGATCACGATCACGACAGTGATCACGGTCATTCACATTCACACTCCCATGGAGACAAACATTCTCACAAGCATGGCCCAGAGTCCGGAGCACGGACGACCATTGCCATTGAAGAAGATATCCTGGGTAAAAACAACCGCCTGGCAGGCTTTAATCGTGCCATGTTCAAAGAAAAGGGAATTTTCGTCCTGAATCTGGTAAGTTCGCCCGGCTCCGGCAAGACGACTCTGCTGGAACGGACATTGCGGGATCTGTCTCACCAGTTGCGTTTCGCTGTTATTGAGGGTGACCAGCAGACCGACAACGATGCCCGGCGCATTGCCGCCACCGGCATTCCGGTGCGCCAGATCAACACCGGCGCCGGATGTCACCTGGATGCCCACATGATCATGCACGGCACCGATAATTTTGATCTGGACCATTTGGACGTACTGCTGATCGAAAACGTCGGTAACCTTGTCTGTCCCGCAGCCTTTGACCTCGGAGAGCACCACAAGGTTGTTGTGCTTTCCGTCACCGAAGGGGAGGACAAACCGCTTAAATACCCGCAGATGTTCCATAACTCTACTGTCATGCTGCTCAATAAGACCGACCTGTTGCCACATCTCGATTTTGATATTGAGAAATGCAAGGAATATGCACGACGCGTAAGCCCCGGCATTACCATCTTCGAAGTATCCGCCCGGAACGGCGAAGGCATGGAGGCTTGGTACCAGTGGTTGAGCACCGGGACGCAGCGCTGATTTACCGGCGGAAGTACGCGATTCAAGGTATCGTGCAGGGAGTCGGTTTTCGCCCGTTTGTGTACCGCCTGGCACTTGAACAGGATGTGACCGGCTGGGTGCGTAACACGCCAGCCGGTGTCGAAATTGAGTGTCAGGGGTCATCTGCCCGGCTCGATGCTTTCGAAGCCGCGCTCCTGACGGACCTCCCTCCTTTGGCAGTCATAACAGCGTATGCCCGCACAGATATCCCCGTCAACGACGATCATTCATTTACGATACTCCCGAGCGGCACCGGCATGGCTGACATCCAGATTGCACCCGATACCGCACTCTGTTCCGACTGCCTGCGTGAGCTGTTTGATCCGAACAACCGGCGCTACCGCTATCCGTTCACAACCTGTACCAATTGCGGTCCTCGCTACAGTATTATCACCGGCATCCCTTATGACCGCCCAAAAACAACCATGGCCGCTTTCCCGCTGTGCCCTGACTGTCAGCACGAATACCGCAACCCGCTCGACCGGCGCTTCCATGCCCAGCCGATCGCCTGCCATGCATGCGGACCTCAGGTGCGCCTCATCGCCTGTTCTGGTGAGCATATCGCCAACCGTGACGAGGCGATCAGGCAAGCCGTGGAACAGCTTAAAAACGGCGCAATCCTTGCTGTCAAAGGAATCAGCGGCTATCATCTGGCAGTTGATGCAAGCAACCAGGATGCAGTGCGGAGATTGCGGGAACGCAAGAAGCGTGATGAAAAGCCCTTTGCCGTTATGGTGCCATCTGTTGAAGCAGCCCGTACCTTGACGCTGATGAGTAAAATGGAAGAGCGGCTCTTATGCTCACCGGAAGCGCCGATCATTATTGTCAGAAAACGACCCGACACCGGACTGGCTCCACTGGTTGCTCCAAATAACGGCTGGCTCGGTCTGATGCTGCCCTATGCACCGCTGCACCATCTGCTTATCCGGGGCAACTTTCCGGCGCTTGTGATGACCAGCGGTAACATTTCCGATGAACCGGTGGCCTTTGAAGACCATGAGGCGCTGCAGCGCCTTGCCGGCATTGCCGATTTTTTTCTGCTCCATAACCGGCCGATTCATATTCGCAGTGATGACTCGGTGATGCGCGTTTTCCAGGAAAGGCCGCTTTTTTACCGCCGCGCACGGGGCTATGCTCCGCGGGCAGTCACACTCCCCTTCACAGTACCGCCGCTGCTGGCGGCAGGAGCCGAGCTGAAGAGCGCCGTCTGCCTGGCAGATGGCAATCGTGCCGTCCTCAGCCAGCATATCGGCGATCTCCAGAACCAGAGCACCTTCGATTCGTTCAGCCATACGATCACGCATTTATCCTCGATCCTGGCAATCAAGCCGGAACTCGTCGCCTGTGACCTGCACCCCGATTATCTCTCATCACGTTTTGCCGAAAATTCCGGGCTGCCGCTGGTACACGTGCAACACCATCACGCCCATCTGGCCTCCTGCATGGCAGAAAACGGCCTTGACGACGACGTGATCGGGATCATATTCGACGGCACCGGTTATGGAACTGATAGTACGGTCTGGGGCGGTGAATTCCTGGTAGGTGGCTATCACAGCTATCGCCGTGCCGGGCATTTCCGCCCAGTGCACTTGCCCGGTGGAGATATGGCGGTACGCGAGCCGTGGCGCATGGCCATCGCATACCTGTATCAGGCGCTTGGAGAAGCTGCCTTTACAATCGACCACCCGGTCACCAGGATCCTCCCGGAACAGGATCGGGCGCTTTTTGCCCAAATGCTACGACGTGGAATTAACTCCCCCCTCGCCTCCAGTTGTGGACGGCTATTTGATGCCGTAGCAGCACTGTTGAATTTACGACATAGTGTGTCGTATGACGGCCAGGGAGCAATTGAGCTTGAAGCAGTGGCAGAGACGGCTGAAAAGGACATGGCGAGGAGTTATTGCTACGACGTCGTATTTCACCAGGAAGCACCTGTTCAGTTGGACTTTTCTCCGATGGTTATCGGGATTCTGGCCGATATTGATGACGGCATCAAAATTCCTGCCATTGCATACCGCTTCCACAATACTGTTGTGTCTGCTGCAACAGAGATGTGTCTGCACATCTCCGCCTCAACCGGCCTTGATCGGGTTATTCTCTCAGGCGGCGTTTTTCAGAATCGCCTTTTGAGTGAAATGGTATATACTTCGCTGAACCAAAAAGGGCTGAAGGTTTTCACCCATCGGCTGGTGCCGCCCAATGACGGTGGCATCGCCTTGGGACAAATTGCAATCGCAGGAAGGAGAATAAGCTGATATGTGTCTTGGCGTCCCGATGAAAATTATTCGTAAAGATGGCAACGAGATTGTTGCCGAAGTTGATGGTGTGCAAAAGGAAGCCAGTGTCATGCTGCTGGGTGAAGACGTGGCGGTTGGAGACTATGTTATTATTCATGCCGGTTTTGCAATTTCAAAACTGGATGAGCAGTATGCCGAAGAGACCCTGAGTTTGATGAGAGAAGTTTTTTCAGATGAGGATATGGCATGAAGTTTCAGGACGAATTCAGGGACCGGGGGTTGGTCCAGAACATGGCGGCTACTATCCACCGTCTGGCTGAACGTTTAACGTCTCCGGTCAATTTCATGGAGGTCTGCGGCACCCATACCATGTCGATTTACCAGTATGGTATCCGTTCCCTGCTCCCGGAAAACGTCCGGTTGGTCTCCGGCCCCGGCTGCCCGGTCTGTGTCACCCCGATCGGCTATATCGACAAGGCACTGGCCTGTGCTGACAACCCACACAATATTGTCGCCACCTTTGGCGATATGCTGCGCGTTCCCGGCAGCCACTCATCGCTGATGGAAAAACGAGCCAGCGGCGCTGATATCCGTATTGTTTACTCACCGCTTGATGCCGTTACACTCGCACAAAACAACCCGGAACGTCGGGTGGTGTTTTTGGGAGTCGGATTCGAGACCACGGCACCAACAATCGCAGTCAGCATTCTCGAAGCTGCCCGTCTGCAGGTAAAAAACTACTGCGTCCTGGCAGCACATAAGACCATGCCGGTTCCGATGGAGATTCTGAGCGCTGATCCGGAGCTAAACCTTACGGGATACCTCTGCCCTGCTCATGTCAGTACTATTATTGGCGGATCAGCATATAAACCGCTGGCCGAGAAGCACCACATTCCTTGCGTAGTGACCGGATTTGAACCGGCGGACGTCATGCAGGGAATAGAAATGCTCCTGGCCCAGACTTTGCGCGGCGAAAGCAAGGTAGAAATCCAGTACAGCCGTGCTGTTTCCTGGGAAGGAAACTCAAAAGCACGTGCAATTCTTCACCAACTTTTTGAACCATGTGATGCCGCTTGGCGCGGCCTTGGTGTTCTGCCCGACAGCGGCTTGGAAATCAGGGCTGAATACGCAGACTTTGATGCCGATCGGGTTCTAACGCTGAATGTTCCTGAAGCGGTCGAAAATCCGGCTTGCCTCTGCGGTGAAGTACTGAAAGGAAAGCTGACACCTTTCGACTGTCCGCTTTTTGCCACTCTGTGCACACCTGAATCACCGGTCGGCGCCTGCATGGTATCCAGTGAAGGTACTTGCGCGGCGGCATATAAATACGGGAGGTAACATCATGATTACCATGCAGGATTTACGCGCTCATTACCGTTTCACCGATCAGGACGCCGAACTGCTCCTGTCACTGCAACCTTTGGCGGAACAGAACCGAGAGCGCTTTTCCATGGAGTTCTACGACTACCTCTATAGCCTTCCTGAAACCGCAGCGATCCTCAACAGCAGCAACCGCACCCACTTGCGTGAGATGCACGGCAGTTGGTTCATGTCGCTCTTTGTCGGAAACTATGACAATCACTACATGAACCATTTGACCCGTATTGGTCACGCCCACGTCAAGGCCGGCCTCAGTGTTCATTTTGTCAATGCGGCAATGAACCAGATTCGCCACTTCCTGCTCGGCCTGATTGATGTCAACTATTCCGACCGCGAGCAGCGTCGTATCCTGCGGGAAGCGGTTGAAAAAATTCTGGACATGAATCTTGATGTGATGAGCACCTCATATCGCGAAGAAGAGATGAAAAAGGTTTTTGTATCGCGCAAGGTCGAGTCTTTCCTGATAAAAGCTTCGGAACGCTTCACGTATGGCCTTAACCTGGCTCTGGTTCTGGCGCTGGCCGGCGTCTCCCTTTCGGTTGTTACTCTCTTTGTCTGGGACATCGTGCATATTTTCCGGGGAGACATGGAAAAGGGAATCCTCTCGGCACTTGGATCGTTGTTGATTCTCTGGATGATGATTGAGCTGATGGACAATGAGATCAAGAACCTCAAGGGGGGCAAATTCAACATCCTGGTATTCATCGGGGTCATCATTGTTGCCATGATCCGTGAAATCCTGATCTCCACTTTGCGCAAAGACGACCTGACGACCCAGGCGTTTCTAGCCGGCACCCTGTTGGTCCTTGGAATAGTCTACTATCTGGTATCCTTTGCCCAAAAAGAGCATCAGAGAATCTGACGCATGGGCTCCTACTCCCACATCCTGGCCGGCTTTTCACTCAGCTTTCGCCATCGCCATGAACTGCGACAACTGCTTGACAAGACTCAGCCGGGCTCAACCATTATGGGACTTGATCCCACCGCACTCCGTTCATCGGGCATAACGTGCCTCGCTCTTGATTTTGACGGTGTTCTGGCCGGGCACGGATTTCTTGCGCCATTTCCCGAGGCGGTCACTTGGTTGAAACGGTGCGAAACAGTTTTTGGCGGCGACCGGATATTTATCCTCTCCAATAAACCCACCGACGCCCGAAGACAATGGTTTGCCGAACACTTTCCCGCCATGCGCTTCATTTCCGGCGTCCGCAAGAAACCATACCCGGATGGCCTGGAGAAAACAGGAAAACTTGCCGGTGTCTCCCCCGCTTCAATCATGATGGTTGATGACCGCCTGCTGACCGGCTGCCTGGCGGCACTAATCGCCGGTGCCCGTCCCTGCTATATCCGCCAGCCGTATGTTTCATTCAAGCACCGCCCTGTTGCCGAGCTGTTTTTTTGGACACTTCGTGTTATGGAGCGGTTGTTTGTACGGCTGACTGCTCTTTTCTGAACAGTATTATTTCCAGACGAGCCACCAATCTATTCCTCAAGCGCTTTTTCACCCTCTTTTTCTCCACTATATTTGATTTTGCATCCCATCAATCAGACGTACAACGACTGGAACAGTCCTGTTTTTGATTGACTGACATCCATGTCAAGGAGTAAGAAACGATACTGATTTTATTTTAATGGGAAACTTGAAAGGTTCTATAATGTGTAACCATATATGGAGTGATACATGACTGACGTACCATACTGGATTGTATTCTTTGGAGCGGCATTAGCATTTAGTCTCTCGCCCGGACCGGACTTGCTCTATGTAATTTCCAGGACCATTGCCCAAGGCACAAAAGTTGGTTTAGCCTCGGCTGCCGGACTGTGGGCAGGCGCATTTGTTCATGTCTTGGCGGTGGCATTCGGACTTTCCGCCATCCTGATGGCGTCTGCTGAAGCGTTTACTGTGGTAAAGTATATCGGCGCAGCCTATCTCTCATATCTCGGAATGCAGGCATTGCGTTCGCAGGGGACACGTTTTGATCTCCCCCCGAATAAGGTGCCTACGGTAACCCCGGCGCATGCATTTCGCCAAGGCATTCTGGTAGATGTGCTTAATCCCAAAGTCGCCATTTTTTTCATGGCGTTTCTACCCCAGTTCGTTCGCCCTGACCACGGGAGCCCTTCTATGCAACTCGTTGGGCTCGGTGCGCTGGTAATTATTGTTGCAATCCCTGTCGAATCATTCTTTGTACTTGCAGCATCACGCACCACTGTCTTCTTCAGGCAGCACCACAGAACCTCTATCTGGCTCGATCGGATGCTCGGTTCTATACTCGTAATGCTCGGGATTCGTTTAGCACTTTTAGATCAGCATCAATGAAGTTTGGCTAGACAACCCACTTATTCCCAGCGGCAGCCTTCGGCACGATTGAACGCCACCGATAAAGCGTGTGGATATTTTAAAAAATTTACAACGGAGTGTAATTCATGAAAAAAATCACATTTGCCATTCTGTCCGCTTTGGCCGTCCCGGCTATTGGCTTTGCTGCCGACTCCATGCGTGAAGGATACTGGGAACTGATCACCACCATGGAAATGCCCGGCATGCCCATGAAAATGCCACCTACGAAAATGAAGCACTGCTACACAAAAGAAGATGTCAAAGATCGCACGAAAACTATTACTACTGACAAGAATTGTACGATTATCGACTTAAAACAGTCTGCCAATAAAGTTATCTGGAAGATGAAGTGTACCGGACAGAATGCCGGCATCTACAGCGGAGAGACGGTTTACAAGACGGATGCCTACGACTCGACCATGAAGTTGGAGTCCCAGGGGCAAACCATGAATATGAAGATCAAGGCCAAGCGATTAGGGGCATGCCCCTGAGTTTAAAAATGTAATTAGTTCGAGATTATTTCAGCCATGTATTATTTTAGGTCATATCTGACTAAAAGCGCCCCCCGGTTTCCCGGGGGGCGCCTCTTTTGATAACGGCAAAAACGGCAGACTATCTTCCCAGCGCTTTCTCAATCCTGTCGCATAGCGTCTTCAACACCTTGATACGGGCATAATATTTATCATTGGCTTCGACCAGCGTCCAAGGAGCAATCTCAGTGCTGGTACGATCGATCATATCACAGACCGCGCGCTCGTATTCGTCCCATTTCTCCCGGTTGCGCCAATCTTCATCAGTTATTTTATAGCGTTTGAAGCCAATCTTTTCCCGCTCTTTAAAGCGGCTCATCTGTTCTTCCTTGGTGATTGAAAGCCAGAATTTTACAATGACGGTGTTGTTTCGCACCATCTGCTCCTCAAAATCGTTTATTTCGCCATAGGCACGCATCCAGTCGTTGCGTGCGCAGTACCCTTCAACCCGCTCGACCAATACACGGCCGTACCAGGTGCGATCAAAGATAGCAAAACGGCTTTTGCGGGGGATATTGCGCCAAAAACGCCACAGATATGGTTGGGCGCGCTCTTCCTCGGTCGGTGCGGCAACCGGGATGACCCGGTATTGGCGAGCATCGAGCGCCTGGATGATGCGCCGTATGCTTCCTCCTTTACCGGCGGCATCGTTCCCTTCAAAAGCGACCACAACAGACAGTTTTTTAAAATCGGGGTGGCGAGTCAACAGGTTGAGCTTCCCTTGGTATTTTTCAAGCTCCCTTGCGAACTCGGCTTTTTTTAGTTTTTTCGTCATGTCCAGCGTCTGCAAGATCAACAGGTTGTCAATAGTTGGCAGGATGGGAGGAACCGGTTCCTCATGACGAGGGAGTTCGGGAGCATCAAGGCGCTGACGCATGGCAGTGAGGATGGCCTTGCCGATAGTCAGGTAACGATAGCGGGGGTCGGTACCCTCGACGATCGTCCAGGGGGATTCGGCGGTGCTGGTTGAACGGAGCATCCGTTCGGATACTT
>JAQUCQ010000436.1 GCA_028686145.1 Desulfuromonadaceae bacterium
GAATTGATTCAGAAATGAAATTTACAAATGAACTGAGTCGCATGAGCCAGGCCAGGATACAAAAAACTCCCACCATACAGGCTGTCATGGCAGCTATGGCCGCATAGGTCGTTGGATCACCAGCAGCCATTGTGCCGACTACGCTGGCTACCATGACGGAAATAGCTGCCGTTGGACCAATTGACAAGTGTCTGGACGAAGCGAAGAGCGCGTAAGCAACGCCGCTGAATATATAGCAATAGAGCCCAGCTTGAGGAGTCAGGCCGGCCAGGGTTGCATAAGCCATTGCCACCGGGACGGCATATGCTGCAAGTGTAATTCCGGCAATCAGATCCGGCCAGAGAGAGATAATCTTGTAGCGGGGCAGCCAGTCAAGCAGCGGAATTAGTTGTGCCAGCTTCCGTAAAGAATTATTCATGGTTTATGGCCTGTTACCGTTTTGGTGAGTTAGATGATAATTTCTGATTTTTTGCAGTAAACTAAGTTCGTTAACACACCTATCCTGTTTATAAGGGTTAGGTGTGTTAGTCAATATTTGAATGCACACGCAATGCTGGAAGCGTGAAGCGATACTGCCGTTTTTGATCGCGGGAAAAAATGGACTTGACTCGTTTGTGCGCAAACAGATACTGTTAATTTATACAGAATAACGTACTCTCCGGGAGGATTTATGTCGGATAAAATTAAATCATTCGAAACGCTTACCCTTCATGCCGGCCAAATACCTGATCCAACCACTCTCTCACGAGCGGTGCCTCTCTATCAAACATCTTCGTATGTCTTTAAGAGCTCTGAACACGCAGCTAATCTTTTTGGTTTAAAGGAATTCGGCAATATATATACAAGGCTCATGAATCCGACAACGGATGTTCTTGAACAGCGTCTTGCTGCTCTGGACGGCGGTGTTGCAGCACTGGCGGTAGCCTCGGGCCAGGCTGCGATTACCTATGCGGTTTTAAATATCGCCAAGGCAGGTGACTCAATAATCTCTTCAAGCTGTCTGTACGGCGGCACATATAACCTGTTCCATTATACTCTGCCACGATTTGGGATACACGTGACATTTGTAGATTCTTCTGACCCTGAGAATGTCCGCCGGGCAATTACACCATCAACCAAGATGGTATACACAGAATCGGTCGGTAACCCGAAGAATAATATTGACGATTTTGAAGCTATTGCCGCCATTGCGCATGAGGCTGGGATACCGTTTGTCGTTGATAATACGGTTACCACCCCGTATTTGTTCAAGCCGCTTGAACATGGTGCCGATATTGTTGTCTATTCATTGACCAAATTCATTGGCGGGCATGGAACCAGTATCGGTGGAGCAGTTGTTGATGGTGGTAAATTTCCTTGGAATAACGGCATGTTTCCTGAGATGACAGAGCCTGATCCTTCATATCATGGTCTTAAATACTGGGATGCTTTGGGAAATATCTCGTATATCATCAAGATGCGGGTGTCACTTCTTCGTGATATGGGTGCCTGTATATCTCCGTTTAACTCTCTCCAGTTTATCCAAGGTCTGGAGACTCTGCATGTCCGAATGGCGCGTCACGTTGAAAACGCCCGCACTGTTGCTCACTGGCTGGAAGCACATCCGGACGTAACATGGGTTAACTATCCGGGGCTGGCCAGTCACAAAGATCATGAGCGGGCGCTGAAGTATCTTCCAAAGGGGGAGGGGGCAATCATCGGGTTTGGTATTAAAGGTGGTATGGAATCTGCCAGTAAATTTATCGATAATGTTAAACTATTGTCTCATCTGGCAAATATTGGTGATGCCAAATCGCTGGTTATTCACCCTGCCTCAACTACTCATCAGCAGCTGTCAGCTGAAGAGCAGATTGCTTCCGGCGTAACGGCTGATTTTATTCGGCTTTCGGTCGGGATTGAAGGTGTGGATGATATTATTGCGGATATTGAACAGGCGCTTGAAGCATCTCAGCGTTGATGTATTTTTTTTATAGAATGTGATGGGCAATCCTTGTGGTTGCCCATCGATTTGTGTAATATCCTTCGGAAATATTCAAATTTTTTTGATCAGAGGAGTTGTTCCTAATGTACATGCTGACGATCCGCACCAGTTTTGCCGCTGCACATAATCTTGTAAATTATCAGGGGGATTGTGAAAATCTGCATGGTCACAACTGGAAAGTCGAGGTGACAGTGATTGCGAAAGAATTGGACAAGGCAGGTCTTGGTATTGACTTTAAAATTCTGAAACGTGAGGCAGGAGCGATAATCAATGAACTGGATCATAAATATCTCAATGATAATCCTGCCTTCCGAGATATTTCGCCTTCGTCGGAATATATTTCAAAATACCTCTATCAGCGAATTTCTGAACGTCTGAATAACGACAACATAAAAGTGGATTCTATCACCGTCTGGGAGTCTGACAACGCGTCCGCACGCTATTATGAGTAATCCGGTATATATAAGCGAAATTTTTTCGTCTATTCAGGGCGAAGGTATGCTGGCAGGGCGCAGACAGATTTTCGTGCG
>JAQUCQ010000089.1 GCA_028686145.1 Desulfuromonadaceae bacterium
GCCAGATGGCTTCCCCCTTCAATAAGGAGAGAATGAATGCCGAGATCCCCCAGTTTATTCAAGAGATCGTGCAGATCGACTTTGCCTTCATTTGCATTGCAGACCAGGATGCGGGCACCGCTTTTCAGATACCGGGCATGAACTTTCGGGTTTGTCTCTGTGGTGGCAATCACGGTCCCTGAAGCCATTTGGCTACTTAATACTGCAACGCTCTCCGGTGTACGCAGACGACTGTCGACGATTATCCTGAGCGGGTCGCGACCCTTGACATGCCGGACGGTCAGCTGCGGGTTGTCCGCGATAATGGTGTCAACGCCGACCATGATCGCATTGCTGGCGGCCCGCATGCGGTGCACAACTTTGCGTGACTCTTCACAGCTGATCCAGCGCGACTCACCAGTGGCGCTGGCTATCTTGCCATCCAGAGTCATGGCGCATTTATAGGTTACATACGGGCGCCCGGTTGTAATTAATTTGAGAAAGGGGCGATTGATAGCACGGCACTCATCCTCCCGTACACCACAGAGCGTTTCTATGCCGGCCTGCTGCAGAGCCCGTAATCCACCACCATTAACCTGAGGATTCGGATCGCTCATGCCGGCCACAACTCGTTTGACTCCTGCCCGGATCAGTGCCTCACTGCAGGGCGGTGTCTTGCCGGTATGGCTGCAGGGCTCCAGCGTTACGTAGACATCTGCTCCGAGTGCCAGATTGCCGGCCATTTCCAGAGCGTGAATTTCGGCATGGTGTCCGCCAGCCCGTTTGTGCCATCCCTCTCCAACAATAGTTCCATTATTTACGATTACGCATCCGACTGCCGGATTCGGGTATGTTTTGCCGATCCCTTTTTTTGCCAGCGTTAAGGCACGTTTCATATATGTGGCGTCGGTAATGTTCATGGAAACTTTCCAGCGGAAAAATTATTTATTTGGAATTAAATTCAACATTCAGAACCAAAAATCAAACATTACGGCTTGTTATTTTTTGAGTAGTTCCTGCAATTCCTGCATAAACTCACTGATATCTCTGAACGAGCGATAAACTGAGGCGAAACGGACATAGGCAACTTCATCCATATCGTGCAGTTCTTTCATGATCCATTCGCCGATGGTTGTTGTTGAAATTTCCCGCTCGGTTGATTCCTGCAGCCGCGTTTCCAGACGGTCAACCAACTGTTCGATGTCAGTCTTGGAGATCGGCCGTTTTTCACAGGCCTTGAGAATGCCATTGATAATCTTCATGCGATCAAATGGTTCACGGCGACCATCCTTCTTGCAGACCTGGGGAAGCATTTCCTCAATTCGCTCGAAGGTAGTAAACCGTTTGTTGCACTGTTCGCATTCGCGGCGCCGCCGTATGGCAGAACCACCCTTGTCGGGACGAGAATCGACAACCTTGCTGTCCAGATTATTGCAAAAGGGGCATTTCACGCTGTCTGCTCCACGTTTTCCAGAGTAAAATGCTTGACTGAGATACCGGTTTCAGCAAGCATTTCGCGAGCCAGATCATCCGCATATCCCTCAGCATAGATAATCGTTGAGATTCCCGCATTAATCAACATTTTGGTGCAGATAATACAGGGCATAGTAGTGCAGTAGAGGGTTGAGCCGTCGATATTGATGCCGTGTCGAGCGGCCTGAATGATCGCGTTCTGCTCAGCATGCAGCCCTCGGCAAAGCTCATGGCGTTCGCCGGAGGGGACTTTAAGGCGCTCCCGCAGGCAGCCGGCCACGTCGCAATGGCTTATGCCAGACGGAACACCATTATAGCCGGTGGCCAGAATGTTGCGATCTTTAACCAGAATGGCACCAACCTGACGCCTCATACAGGTTGAACGGGTTGCCACCAAGTGGGTGATGTCGATGAAATACTGATCCCAAGATGGGCGTTGCATAGTGGGGTCTTCCTTCCTTCTGTCAATCTGCGAGTTAAAGTACCTTACTCTGCTTGTCAGGTCAATATTGTTACCGCGGTATCAATTTAATTCTTTCGCCTAGCAATCAATGTGTACTATTATCCTGACAGGTCATTGCTGGAAGCAAAAGACATTACGGCATTTTTTATGATATCACAAATAACGAGAGGGGTCGCAACTGTGTTGATGCAGCAACCAAAACAGCGCATTCTGCTCGTCGATGACGAAGAGGGAATCTGCTTTACACTGGGTACCTTGCTGAAAAAGGAAGGGTATCTGGTCGACGTCTCTGCTGGTCTTGCAGCAGCCAGAAGTTATCTTCAGGCCACTCGTTACGATCTGGCTTTTATCGATATTATGCTTGCCGGAGAGAGTGGCCTTGATCTGCTGCGCGAGATAAAAGATTCAGCACACGCTACGCAGGTGGTTATGTTTACCGGTTGTCCGCAGGTTGAGTCGGCTGCCGAAGCGGTACGGTTGGGGGCGTTTGACTATATTACCAAGCCGGTGCGCTACGAAACGCTGATTGCAGTGACACGTCATGCTTTGGGTACGAAGGCGCTCAATGATGAGCGGGAACGGTATCGTGCCAATATGGATGCAATTCTTCGGACAGTCACCGACAGTATTGTCATGATAGACCGGGATGGGCGTCTGGCACAGTTTAATGCGACGGCAGAACGGATCTGCGGATATCGCCATAATCTGATTGGATTAGAAGCCGTAGATATTCAGCTTGGATGTGGTGGCAAATGCCGGGTTGCACTGCTGGATTCTCTTAACAACAATGCTTCCCGGGCACTACGGCGCATTGAATGCCACACCCCTTCCGGGAAGACACGCATTGTCAGCTTGACGGCAACACCGGTGACTGAATCGGATGGCACGCTTAACGGAGCAGTGGCCGTTATTCGTGATGAAACCGAGCTGGTGGAGTTGGAACGTTCCCTCCGCAATCGAGGGAGGTTTCATGGTATTATTGGTGCTTCTGCTCCGATGCAGCGGGTCTACAGACTTGTTGAGTCCCTCGCAGACGTTCCTACCACAGTCCTGATCAACGGAGAGAGCGGCACCGGCAAGGAGCTGGTTGCGGCGGCGCTTCATGGCAGCGGCGTGCGTTCGCGGGGGCCGTTTGTAAAGGTCAACTGTTCGGCGTTATCGGAACATCTTCTGGAAAGTGAACTGTTCGGTCATGTTCGCGGTGCCTTTACCGGCGCCATATCAGATAAAGTCGGGCGTTTTCAGAAGGCACATGGCGGCACGCTCTTTCTGGATGAAATTGGGGATATTTCTCCCGCAATCCAGATGCGTTTACTGCGTGTGCTGCAGGAAAGTGAATTTGAGCGGGTGGGGGAGTCATCCTCAATTAAGGTAGACGTGCGTATCGTTGCCGCCACCAACCAGAGTCTGGCAGATATGGTTAGTCAGGGTACCTTTCGTCAGGACCTGTATTACCGTCTTAATGTTATTCGAATTGAGCTGCCACCATTGCGTGAGCGGCTTGATGACCTTGAACTGTTGGTTGCTCACTTTATTGCCTACTTTAACAACAAGCTGTCCAAGGTGGTCACTGCTGTTTCGGAAAATGTTATGTCCCTCTTTCGCAGTTACAGTTGGCCCGGTAATGTTCGCGAGCTGGAACATGTCATCGAACATGCCTGCATTCTCTGTAAAGCTACAATTATTACCGTCAGTGATCTGCCTCAAGATCTGCTGGGAAGCATGTCGCAACCAATTGCTTCCAAAAATACTCAATCCCATTCATTACCATTACCCTCAACTCCTGCCGTAAAACTATCCCTTGCAGAGGCGTTGTCAGTATCTGGCGGCAATAAGGCCCGCGCAGCCCGATTGCTTGGCATCAGCCGCATGACACTCTACCGCCAGCTGGAAGGTTCAGAATAGTTTGTTTATTTCCGTTCCCCTTGAGGAGGGGGGCGGTTCGAATGGCACGATAGATGATTGATGTCGCACGACAACAAGGAGAAAATCATGACAGATCAGCGCGAGCTGGTACCGTCTGCTGCACCCACCCCTGGCGGCAATGAAATTAAAAAGCTTGGCTACAGCCTGTATCTGAAAATACCGGACAATTACCTGGAATGCCGGTGTAGTTATGTTCCGCACGAGCAGGGCTCCATGATAACCCGCGACGAATTAGCTGCCTTCCTGAAGCAGTACAACGTCCGGGAGGGAATTGACCAGTCGGTCTTTGATGATTTTGTTCTCAAGGCTGCCGCCGGTCGGCAACAAATCGATGTACTTCTGGCTTCCGGAACAGCGCCGGTCGCCGGGGCCGATGAATATATTTTGCTATCTGTTCAGCCTTCTGCAGCAGTCCGTAGTGGCGATGAAGTCGTCACCAATATTGATATGCATATTGTTCAAGCATTTATAAATGTTTCTTCCGGCGATGAAATCGGCAGGATTATTCCGGCTGAACCCGGCATCCCGGGCCGAAACATTATGGGGATGCCGATTCCTGCGCAACCCGGCAAGCCGCTGCATATGACTGTTGGTAAGAATATTCGTGTTGAGGAGAACGGGGCTGCTCTGACAGCTGCTGCAACCGGGCGCCTCTGCCAGTCTTCTGGAGAGATTTCCGTTGAAGAAGAGTACGTTGTCAAAGGCGATGTTAACTTCAGGGTCGGTTCTATCAACTTTAAAGGTGTTGTTGAAGTGCGGGGTGATGTGTTGGACAATTTCGATATTACGGCGTCCAAGGGTTTGACGGTCACCGGGAATATTGGTGCTTGCAGTATCGTCAGTGATGGTGATGTCACCTTTTGCGGTATGGATGGTCAGGAGAAGGGGCACATCGTGAGCGGCGGAACTCTGCGGGCTCATTTTATTCATGACGCGGTAGTTGAGTGCGTCGGCGATGTCATAGTTGATGTTGAAATCCATAATTGTACCATCAGGACGCTCGGGCGGGTTGTCGTTGATAAAGGGGCCATTTCTGGCGGTTCATGTGTTGCGCGTGGCGGAATAGAAGCCAAAAAACTCGGGTCGGCAGCATCTGTGCACACAAAATTGCACGCCGGAGTAGATTTCCATGATGTTGAACTATTGGAAAATTTGTTCTCGGCGTTGACTGAAGCGCAGAACAACATAAAAAAGTCCCAATCGCAGGCTGAAACTGAAGAGTTGCGGAGTAAATCTGCAACATTGACTGATGACATCATGACTATTCGAGGCAAAATTGATGCTTTAGCAAATGCCAAGATTAACGCAAAGTCGCTAATTTATGAAAACGTGCAGCTGACCGTTGGTGGCGCCACTGAAGAGCTGAACGAAGAAAAAGATGGACCAATCTCTGTTATTGAAAACAGTATCGACGGGGGACTTCGTTTTCTGTCAATGACCAGTCTGGATGTCAAGGCCACTGATATAGAATTGGCGTTTGTCCGGGAACAAAGGAAAGTATCCTGATAATTATTTGCAATATGAACGACGTCTCCTGATGTGCGAAACCGCAATAGCGCAAATGTTTAGCCCTCGTCCCAGTGTAACATGAGACACTATTAAGCGTAACATGTTACACTTATATGTAACATGTTACGCTTCCAAACCACACCACGGTCAGTCCCCTCCCCCGACGTTGCCGAGTCAATCCTTGCTGCAACCCATATTTGAACTTTTATTTATCTGTTGGCACAGTTGATGTAAACACATTGATGTTTTTTATATGAACAACCTGAATGGGGGATGAAATACGATGGCTGAAGAGTTGCAATCAACTCGGTATCTTACCTTTTGCAAGACCACCGAGGTGTTTGCTGTCGATGTCTCCAGAGTGAGGGAAATGCTGAAAATAACGAGTATTACCACGGTGCCCCAGGTGCCAGGATTTCAAGGAGGAAAAGTATGAACTGGCTTAATAACATGAATCTAAGTAAACGCCTGATGTTTGGTTTTGGGTTGGTGACGATACTCTTATTGATTCTGACCGGAATCGGTATCAGGGGCTTATCGGCACTCGACGGCAACCTGGAACGGATCGTGACGGTCAACTTGACCAGGATTAATCACCTCAGTGACATGCAGTTGAATATCACCAATATTGGAGTCAATGTAAGGAATATAATTATTAACAACTCTCCAGAAAAAAAACAGGAATACCAACAGCGGATTGTTAAATCCCGTGATGATTATTCCAAAAATTTTAAAGCAATTGAGGACTTAACCAACAAAAATGACACCAAAGCATTGGAGCTTATCAATAAACTCAAAGAGGGTATTGCTACCTCCCGTGCACTCAGCAACAGGGTGATAGAGCTTGCTCTGGCCAATAAAGACGCTGAAGCAGGCCAGTTGCTGAGTAAGGAGTCTGCGCCGGCAGAACGGGCAATGCTTCAGCTTATACATGATCTGATTGAGCATAATGTGGAACGCAATAATATGCGCCATGAAGAAGCTGCTGCAACGTATCAAAACTCCAAAAACATGATGTTGGGTTTGGGGGCGTTGGCATTGATTCTGGCCGTTTTGACTTCGATATTCCTCACCCGTACGGTGTTGCGGCAGCTGGGTGCTGACCCGAAAGAAGTTGGAGATGTTGCAAATCTAGTTGCCGTTGGTGATCTGAGTCGAGAAATTACGCTTGCAGCCGGTGATACGACCAGCGTTATGGCCGCCATGAAGAAGATGGTTGATACGATCAAGGCGCTAGTCGCTGATACCGATCTATTGGCCAAGGCGGCCATGGAAGGTCGGCTGAACACTCGCGCTGATGCTTCCAAACATCAAGGTGACTTCCATACGATCGTGGCCGGGGTCAATAACACCATCGGCCGCTTGGTTGGCCTGTTGGACGTCATGCCTGCGCCAGCTATGCTCATCGACCGTGACTTCAGTGTCCTCTATATAAACAAGCTGGGAGCCGAGGTCGGCGGCAGGACTCAGCAGCAGGTTGCCGGCACCAAATGCTATGACCATTTCCGCACATCAGACTGCAAGACCGACAAGTGTGCCTGTCAACGAGCCATGATTACTGGGCAGCTCTCAAGCAGCGCCACTGATGCTCATCCCGGTTCCCATAATCTCGATATAGACTACACCGGCGTCCCGATCAAGGATGACAGCGGTACGATCATCGCTGCCTTTGAAGTGGTTTCGGACCAGACTGCTGTTAAGAAGGCGGCTCGTATTGCCGACAAACAGGCCCAATTCCAAAGCGATGAAGTTGGTAAGTTGCTTGTCAATCTGGAGCTGCTGTCGGTTGGAGACCTAAATGTAAATACTGTGGTTGCTGCAAGCGACGAAGACACACAGGCGATTTCCAAAAACTTTGAACAGATCAATGGCTCAATCAAGCAGAATATCGTTGCCCTGAAAGGGATTACCGATGCTGCCAAGCAGGTTGCCCAGGGAAATCTGATGGTGGAACTCAAAAAACGAAGTGATAATGATGAGTTGATGGACTCGCTCGCAAGCATGGTAACAAAACTCAAAGAAGTTGTCATGGAAGTACAAACTGCTGCAGACAATGTCGCTGCCGGTGGCCAGGAGATGTCTGCCACTGCTCAGCAGATGTCCCAGGGAGCAACTGAACAGGCTGCATCTGCCGAGGAAGTCTCATCCAGTATGGAGGAAATGGCCTCCAGCATTCGTCAGAACACCGACAATGCTATGCAGACTGAGAAGATCGCCATGAAATCTGCAGCCGATGCCAAGGAAGGTGGTAAAGCGGTCAACGAAACCGTCTCGGCCATGAAACAGATTGCCACCAAGATATCCATTATCGAAGAAATTGCCAGACAGACCAATCTGCTGGCTTTGAATGCCGCTATTGAAGCCGCGCGCGCCGGTGAACATGGCAAGGGCTTTGCGGTCGTCGCATCAGAAGTGCGAAAGCTTGCCGAGCGGAGCCAATCCGCTGCCGGTGAAATTAGTCAGCTTTCCACCAGCAGCGTCGCTATTGCCGAGCAGGCTGGTGACATGCTCAGCAAAATGCTGCCCGACATCCAGAAAACGGCTGAGCTGGTTCAGGAAATCAGTGCTTCCAGCAAAGAACAGGATGCGGGTGCCGAACAGATCAATAAAGCCATCCAGCAGCTTGACCAGGTTATCCAGCAGAATGCCAGCGCTGCCGAAGAAATGGCCTCTACAACAGAAGAGCTTTCCGGCCAAGCGGAACAAATGAAAGCGACCATAGCATTTTTTACACTTGATAACGGTCAGCGCCGGGCTCTGCCTGCACCCACTCGTGCCGTTACAAAACAGATTGCATCAAACCGTAATGCTGCTGCTCGAGTGACGACGTTAAAATCAGGAAAAACAGGCATAAGTGTTAATAAAGCCGGAGGTATCAACATTGAACTCGGGCATGGTGGCGCTGACGATTTGGACGAAGCATTTGAAAGGTATTGAAATTAAATACATATACATAACGTCCCCTCCCGTGCCGGGAGGGGACGTTAATCTTACTCTGTGTAATCTGTGATATTGCCATGAAAAAACCAAGCACTAAACATACCGTCCCAGCGCCCCCCGTTTCGCCTGCACCAGAAACAATTGATGTACTGGCGTGCAAAATGGCGGATGATTTTAATAATATTTTGACGACGCTTCTTGGTGCCTGTTCGCTGATAGACATGAATGATCCTGCCAATGGTGAACTTCTACATTATGTAGCACTAATCCGTGCTTCCGCCGAGCACGCGGCGGCTTTGTCAGACAGACTGGCAAGCGCCTTCACGCGGGATCAGAAGGATATTTGTACCATGAATCTCCAGCATATTTCCGGCTCTGCGGATACATCGGTTAGTGACAAGAAATCCAGAGATGGTATAGTGTCCAGCAAAAATCTTGCCGGAGGCACACCATTATGAAATCAGTCGTTATCATGTTGTCCGTTTTGTTTCTTTGTTTTTCGGCAGCTACTTCTGAAGCAGCTTCCCCTGTACTTCCCAAGGGGTACACTGCATGGAAGAAAAGCGAACGCAAGGTTGTTACCGACAAAAGTTCGCTCTTTTATGGCATTCATTACATCTATGCCGACAAAAAAGCGCAGAGAGGGTATTTGGCTGGGAACAAATTTCCCGAAGGGAGCCGCATTGTTGTTGAATCTTTCACGATCAAGGGCAATCCAGCTGTTGACGGTCCTAAAAATATGATTGTGCTGATGCGGAAGGATAAGCGCCAGACGGCAACCGGCGGCTGGCTTTTTGCCGGCTTTGGTGTCGATGGCAAACCGAGCGGCCTTGATCCGGTCACTATTTGTTTTGGCTGCCACCAGAAAGATGCTGCCCAGCGGGATTTTGTTATTTCGACAAAAAAGGATTTTAAATAATCTTGACGGTACTGGATGGAACTATGTCCGAATTCATGCAAACAACACCCCATATTCTGGTTGTGGATGACGAACCTGGAATTTGCAAGATGCTGTTGCTCTGCTTCCAGAAACACGGTTTTCGCGTCACCTGTGCCGGTGATGCCGCTGAAGCCTCACAGCTACTGGTGTTGGAGCAGTTTGATGCCATTATCAGCGACGTAATGATGCCGGGCGAGGATGGGATTACCTTTTTGGGGCGGATTCACGAATCCTGGCCGGATCTTCCGGTTGTTCTGATGACCGGTCATGCGCAAATACAGATGGCCGTCAATGCCATCAAAAATGGTGTTTTCGACTTCGTCTGCAAACCCTTCAATGTTGATCATATGCATAAAATTGTTGAACGGGCGGTAAATTACTCAAAACTGCAGCGGTTGGAAAAAAACTATCGTGCTGAACTTGAAGAAACGGTGGCCCGGCGGACTGCTGAACTGAAGGAGTCCCTAGCCGAGCTTGATTATGCCAGAGCAGCTTTACAGCAAGCAGCTACCGACAAAAGCACGTTCATGTCGACGGTCTCCCACGAAATGCGCACGCCAATGAATTGTGTGATTGGTTCACTTGAGCTGTTGGCTGAAGAAGCGTTGAGCGGAGCGGCTGCAGAATATCTGACGATGGCGCGTCAGTCGGCGGACAACATGGTGACACTGATCGATCAATTGCTGTCATTTAATACCCCATGTGTGCCGGGTGGCGGAGCGCTTTGTCACGATCTTATAAACCTGCACTCTCTTCTGCACGCAATCATTGAGGATCATCGCCCCCTCTTTAATCGCAAGGGGCTTACTCTTTCGCTGCAGATAGATGATGATTTGCCGCGTCATGTCTGGACCAATTGGGAAAAACTCTGCCGCTTATTTGAAATTCTGCTCGGTAATGCACTAAAGTTTACCGACCATGGTGCTGTGTCGCTGACGGTCTCTCGAATATGTGCTGATAACGAAGATGAATCGCTTCTTTGTACGGTTACGGACAGCGGCATCGGGATTCCGGATGGCATGCTGGAAAAAATCTTTGAACCGTTTGTGCAGGCGGACGGATCGTTTACCCGTCGCCATGAAGGGGTAGGGCTTGGACTCGCAATTGCCCGCCAGAATGCCTTGCTGTTGAACGGCCAACTGTGGGCCGAGCATGTGCCAGCCGGTGGCAGTCGATTTAACGTCACC
>JAQUCQ010000437.1 GCA_028686145.1 Desulfuromonadaceae bacterium
GTGGCTTGGCGCTTTTTCCTGCCCGGCAGAAAACGTGGTTGAGGTTGTGAGGAAAATTCGTTCCAGTCCGCTCATCCCGGCTGACGTGCCCATTCATGGCTTGATTTTCTGCCCTAACGACGGACATCTGGAAGTCATGGTGGATGGCTACAAGGATCAAAAATTTCACAAAGCCGACCAGAAAAAAGATGCATGAGCATTAGTGGCACATCTGATACAAGTACCCGCTAATCTTCAACGCCCACCCAGTGCAGTCTTCACTTTTTTGAGCGTATCGATATTTTTTTGTAGGCCGTTAACATGCTTTTCCATATCAGTTATTGCTGTTGCGAGTTGAGCTACGCTGCCGAGGGTCCCGCCGCTCTCTGTCGCTTTTTTGAGTAACTCACCCCCCAAATCACCCATCTGTGCATTTGCACTGTGCTGGGGCAATGAGCCGCAGAGGTAGCCTGCCGAAAAAACTGCCGTAACGATCCCGATGCGCATACAGTAAAGAATAGTTGAGTTTGACATATTGATCCCCTTTTTTGTGGTGTTACAAAGTCACGTCCGCCAATAGATCAGTAGTTGCCTTTGCGTTTTCAAATTGTACTGCTAACATCAACGTTGTCAAACCGTACTCACCGCACCCTTGTCACCGGCTGGCTGGCAAAGACATGGCCGAAGACGACCATCTTCTAAAAAACCAAATCTTTTCCTCTGGGGGGATACATATTTGTATGGCATTACCATCTACCGTGTACCGGGTTACTATTCAGCTCTCAGATGTTGAACGCGGAATTTATGAATCATTGCAGGCGACAGTCGCCCGGCACCCGTCAGAAACCGAAGAACGTCTTGTTGCCAGGTTGCTGGCCTATGCAATCTTTTTTGATCCGGAACTTTCCTTCACCAAAGGTGTCAGCGCCGGAGATGAACCTGACCTCTGGGTGAAGGGGCCGGATGACAGGGTGCTGCTATGGGTGGAAGTGGGACTCCCGGAAGCGGATCGTCTGATCAAGGCAAGTCGCCATACTGAACAAGTAGCTCTGGTTGCCTGTGGAAGGGCCTTGCCAAAATGGGAGCAGCTGCATCTTCCGAAACTTGAAGGCATACCAAACCTGTCCGTAATACATTTTGATCAGGCCTTTATCAGCAATCTTGTTGCCACTCTTGGGCGATCCATAATCTGGACCGTCACCATTTCAGACGGTAATTTGTACTTGAATGTTGGAGAAGAGGCGTTTGAGACGACTCTTCAAGCCCGGAGGAATCAGGTGACGAAGTAGAGTTCTTCAAACAACAGCAAATGACTGTGCTCCTTATTGTGCCGATCGGCACGAATCCCCCATTTTCCAAAACATCCCGGCTTGACATGAAACATTTCTCCGCTACTATTTCTTACAAGCCATTTCCGGCACACTTTCTAACATACGAATATGAGGTTAGTACCTGCTGAAACAACTATCGATACGGTGTCTCGGTTTGTCAGTTTTCTATGCTTATGAGTGACGTTTTCAGGGAGATGCACATGAAAAGAATCATAATTATAATGCAGGCCATGATTGTTATTTTGGCGTGTGCCTCCGGGCATGTCGTCAGGGCCGATGACTATGAAGCACCGGGCTATTCGGATGTAGTAGCAGACTCCGGTGATTCCCTCTTTACTCCGGATGAACTGGATGATCTGCTGGCTCCGATTGCGCTCTATCCCGATCCGTTGATTGCCCAGATTCTGCCGGCTGCGACTTTCATTAATCAGATTGATGAAGCAACACGTTTTGTCAAACAATTCGGGGAATCGAGTCTGATTGACAGCCAGTTGTGGGATGTAAGCGTTAAAGCAATAGCCCACTATCCCACGGTGCTCTATATGATGGACCAGAAATATGACTGGACAATTTCGCTGGGGCAGGCCTTTGTCAATCAACAACAGGACGTTATGGATGCAATCCAGCGTTTGCGCGCCAGGGCCGAAGCGGAGGGTAATCTGGTGTCCACTCCCCAGCAACAGGTCATCATTGAAGACGATATCATCTCGATCGTTCCAGCAGAGCCAACTGTCATTTATGTCCCACAGTATGATCCACAGGAAATATATGTAGAGAGGCTTTATCCTTCCTACGGTTTTATTAATTTCGGAATCGGTTTTACAATCGGAACCTGGCTAAACCGTGATTGTGACTGGCGCGACCACCGCGTTTATTATCACGGTTGGCGAGGTGGCGGTTGGATCGGCCGCACCCGTACGCATATCCCTATCCGGAACAATGTCTACATCAATAACAGGTATAGCCGCATCAATATCAACCGCAGGGTGATCCAGCATGATACCGGACGCTATCGCGAAGATATCCGGCGTGATGTCAGGATACGCCGTGAGCGCGGAACTCCGCTCGTGCCCAGAGGGCCAGATATGAGGCGACCCGAAGGGGTTGAACACCGGACTGTTCCGCAAACCCGGATTACACCTGCCGCACGTCCGCCTCAGCACTTGCCGGCCATTGTAGCTCCTGTTCCACCTCGGT
>JAQUCQ010000090.1 GCA_028686145.1 Desulfuromonadaceae bacterium
TCGCAGCTTGCGAACAGGATTCCGAAAGAGATGCGCCGGATACTCTTTTTTCCGGTGCAGAATAAGTTTGGCCGTAATTTCACCATCTTTGTCTCAGGTGGTGCCCCTCTGGATCCGGAGGTTTTTAATTTTTGGGGCGACATGGGATTTACGGTTCTGGAAGGGTATGGACTCACCGAAACATCGCCGGTGCTCTGCGTCAACACCATGGAGCGTCAGGTGGCAGGTTCGGTCGGGCCACCTCTGCCGGGTGTACAGACAAAGATCGAGGGGAAGGAAGTTCTGGCGCGCGGGGACAATGTATTTCCCGGCTACTACGAGAACGAACAGGCAAGCCGCGATGCCTTCACGGCTGACGGCTGGTTCCGTACCGGCGATCTCGGGGAGATCGGCCCGGACGGCTGGCTGGTCATCAAGGGGCGGGAGAAAGAGCTGATTGTCACCGGTTCAGGTGTCAACGTCTATCCCGACGAACTGGAGGCGGTGCTGAACAAAATCGCCGCAGTAAAAGAGTCGTGCGTCATTGGCCTCGAAAAGGGAGGGGGGGAAGAGGTGCATGCGGTGCTGCTCCTGGATGAAAGCGGCACCGCTCCTGAAGAAATCATCAGTCAGGCAAACGGCCGCCTGGATACGATGCAACAGATTACCGGATACACCGTCTGGAAGGAAGCGGAATTTCCCAAGACTACAACACTTAAAATCAAAAAGTTTGCGGTCAAGGAAGAGGTTAAAAAAGGACCGGAGGAGGGTGAAACAGCCATCAGTCGGGACAGCCTGCTCAATCTGCTCGCCAAGGTGACCGGTGTCAGCGTCGCACAGATCCGCGATGAATCACTGCTTGTGGCCGATCTGGGTCTTACCTCCATTGACCGGGTCGAACTGGTCAGTTTTCTGGAACAGGAATACCGCCTTGATATTGAGGATTCTCAGATCGGGCCGCAGACGCGCGTCTCAGACCTGCGCCAGATTATTGCGAAACGGGAAAAACTGACCAGGCACGACCATTTCCGTTTTTGGACCAATGCCCGTTTTTTCAGGGGACTGCGAATGGTCTGGGACGCCGTATTTCACGGTCCATTGTTGCGAAGCTTCACAACACTCGAAGTGCGGGGTGTTGATCAGCTGAAAAAACTGGATGGACCGGTTTTTTTCGTGGCCAATCATTTAAGCTATCTGGATCAGCCCGCTATCATGTTTGCGCTCCCACCAAAGATTCGTGAAGTAACGGCAACTGCTGCCTGGGAAGAGTTTTTCTTCGGCGACTATCACGGGGTTGATCGGATATTGAGGCGTCTAAGCTACGAATACGGCACCGTGCTGTTCAACCTCTTTCCTCTGCCCCAGTCGCGAGGGTTCAGTGGTTCACTGAGATTCATGGGGCGACTCGCCGATGCTGGCATAAATATCATGATCTTCCCTGAAGGGGGACATTCCAGAGACGGCAAGATGCAACCTTTCCAATTGGGGCTAGGGCTCATGGTTAAGGAGTTGGGCATTCCAGTCGTGCCGGTGAAAGTCAGCGGAACAGATTACGTACTTCCGCATGAGGCACACATTCCCACTCGGGGCACGGTTACGGTAACTTTCGGGGAACCGTTGCATTTTCGCTTAGAGGAACCGGCAGAGATTGTGGCACAGACGCGCACGGCGATAGAAAAGCTCTGATCCGCCATTTGGTGCATAATTGATAGGAAATATATTTAATAAGGAGGCTCAGCATGTCCTACTGTTTTAGTAAAAAGGTAGTTTTAAGTTTCGATGAAGCAATCGTGAGGGTAACGGAAGAACTGAAAAAAGAAGGGTTCGGTATTCTCTCGGAGATCGATGTCACCGCCACCTTGAAAAAGAAATTAAATGTCGATTTTCGAAATTATAGAATTCTTGGCGCCTGCAATCCCCCTTTTGCCTACAAAGCGTTACAGGCAGAACCCCATATTGGCATCATGCTGCCTTGCAATGTCATTGTTCAGGAACTTGATGATGGAAAAGTCGAGGTGGCTGCCGTGGACCCGCTTGCCTCTATGCAGGCGATACAAAACAAAGATCTGCAGGGCATTGCCGAAGAAATCCAGTTGAAAATGAAAAAAGTCATCGAACAACTGTAGCGCTATAATACCACCATAAGAGCTGTCGCTACGTTCGAGCAAATGTGTGCGAAAAAAATACTTCAAATGTTGATAAAATGAAAAAATCATTAATTACATCTGCAAAACCCATAGACCGCGCTCAAGTGCTGAAGGATCCCGTGTGCGGCATGGAGGTCGACTCCGCTTCCAGTGCTGGCTCTTATGCCTATAAGGGAGAAACGTACTATTTTTGCAGCGAACACTGTCTGCATAAATTCAAGGAACGCCCGGAACAATATCTCGACAAGAACATTCAACCTCCCCACGATGCTGATGCCGCGTCACAGGCAGAAGGCCATGTCGTTGCCATGGCGGGTGACGGTATCAACGATGCCCCGGCGCTGGCACAGGCACATGTCGGCATTGCCATGGGGACCGGTACCGATGTGGCAATAGAAAGCGCCGGTATTACGCTGGTCAAAGGCGATTTGCGGGGCATTGTCAGAGCCAGACGCCTAAGCCGAGCCACCATGCGTAATATCAGGCAGAACCTGTTCTTTGCCTTCATTTATAACACGGCCGGAGTGCCGATTGCCGCGGGTGTGTTGTATCCATTCTTCGGGATACTATTGTCACCAATGATCGCCGCGGCAGCTATGAGCTTTAGCTCTGTTTCCGTGATCACCAATTCGCTGAGGCTGAAGTGGGTGGAATTATAAACTGCAGTTAGCAGGGGGCTGCCGGGACGTATTGAAGCGCTGGCAGACAGATTAAGAGATAGGTGCCTTATGATGAACAATACAGGTGGCTGGATGGGCAGTGGTGGAATGGGTGGCTGGATGGGCGGCGGAATGTGGCTTTGGACGGTGATCGGCGTACTGGTCGTGGTCCTGCTGGTCGTTTTGATTAACAAGGTGTCAAAAAAATAATTGATGCGTTAAGCATCCGTCTGTGAAGAAAGCTTTCAACCATGAAGGGAAACCTGAACTTGATAATGGCTCAACGAGATCAAATATGAAGAACAGTGCTGGAAACTCGAGTCCTGGCACCGTGGTTTCCGTGCGCGGCAGTGTTGTGGATATGCGCTTCTATGCAGAGTTGCCTCCCATTTACTCGTTGCTGCATGCGATGGAGGGGAACATTGTCATCGAGGTTTTGGCACAGCTTGATGCGCAGCATGTGCGTGGTATAGCTCTAACGCCCACTCAGGGCCTTGCCCGCGGTATGACGGTGGAGGACTCGGGTGGGCCGTTGAAAGCGCCGGTTGGTAAGGGAATCCTGTCACGTATGTTTGACGTCTTCGGCAATGCTATTGATCTCCTGCCGACGCCGACAGATGTCCAGTGGCGCTCGGTGCATCGGTCGCCGCCGGAGCTGGCGCGCCGCTCTACGAAGTCACAAATATTTGAAACCGGAATCAAGCTTATTGATGTGCTGCTGCCACTGGAGCGGGGAGGGAAGGCCGGTTTGTTCGGCGGGGCCGGCGTGGGTAAGACGGTATTGCTCACCGAAATGATTCACAACATGATCGGTCATCACGAAGGCGTCAGTATTTTTTGCGGCATCGGCGAACGTTGCCGTGAAGGAGAGGAACTTTATCGCGAAATGAAGGCAGCCGGTGTTCTGGAAAATATGGTGATGGTCTTCGGCCAGATGAACGAACCGCCGGGAGCCCGCTTCCGTGTTGGCCATGCCGCACTGACAATGGCAGAGTATTTCCGTGACGACGAACATCGTGACGTGCTGTTGCTGGTTGATAATATTTTCCGTTTTATTCAGGCCGGTATGGAAGTATCCGGGTTGATGGGGTTGATGCCTTCACGGCTCGGCTATCAGCCGACCATGGGAACAGAATTATCGCAGTTGGAAGAACGCATTGCCAATACCGATAGTGGTGCAATCACCTCGATCCAGGCGGTGTATGTGCCGGCGGACGATTTTACCGATCCGGCAGCGGTGCATACCTTCTCGCATCTTTCCGCCTCCATCGTCCTGTCACGCAAACGGGCGAGCGAGGGGCTCTACCCGGCTATCGACCCGTTGCAGTCCAGTTCCAAAATGGCTACGCCCGGCATCATCGGCGAGCGGCATTATGTCCTCGCACAGGAAATCCGGCGGACCCTGGCGCAGTACACGGAACTTAAAGACATCATAGCCATGCTTGGTCTTGAACAACTTTCTCCCGAAGATCGCAACGTGGTTGCTCGCGCCCGTCGCCTGGAGCGTTTTCTCACCCAGCCTTTTTTTACGACTGAGCAGTTCACCGGCCTTAAGGGCAAGCTTGTCAGCCTTGAGGACGCGCTGGATGGCTGTGAGCGTATCTTGCGCGATGAATTCAAGGATTACCCGGAGAGTGCACTCTATATGATTGGGACGATTGATGAGGTAAAGAAAAAACCGGAGGATACGCATGCCGCAGCCGACTCTCATGAATCTTAAGGTTCTCCTGCCGTTCCAGATCTTTGCAGAGAAAACCGGCGTCTTACGCATCGTTGCGGAGAGCCGCGCGGGTTCGTTCGGCCTGCTGCCGCATCGGCGCGACTGTGTTGCTGCGCTTGTGCCCGGAATTCTTGTTTTTGAGACTGAAACAGAGGGTGAAGTCTGCCTGGCGGTAGATGAAGGTGTGCTGGTGAAATCCGGACCGGACGTACTCGTTTCCGTAAGGAACGCAACTGCCGGCACCAATCTGGGCAAACTGCGTGAGGCGGTTGAACAAGATTTTTTGAATCTGAAAGAGCATGATCAAGATGTGCGTTCGGTACTGGCAAAATTGGAAAGCGGCTTTATACGGCGTTTTGCCGGCTTCAAACATGAGTAGCGAACCGACCGGAAAAGAATCGAAAGAGAAGCCAAGCTTCGGCGAGCAGGTCGGCGCAAAAGCGTCGCGCAATCTCAAGGCTCGCCGCAACTCCTCCGGGGGGGTCTGGTTCGGTTTGGGCATGATGGGACTTATCGGTTGGTCTGTGGTTGTGCCAACGCTGCTCGGTGCGGCACTTGGCATCTGGCTGGACAAACATCATCCGAGCACCCATTCCTGGACGTTGGCGCTGTTGGTGGTTGGTCTGGCAATCGGCTGCATCAACGCCTGGCATTGGGTTGACAAAGAAGACAGGGCGATGCGGGAGGAGGATAAAGATGAATGAAACCGAGGTATTGGCACTGGTACTGGCAGGTCTGGCGGGCGGAGTAATCGGGCTGTTCTTTTTCGGTGGCCTCTGGTGGACGGTTCGTAAAGGTGTTTCGGCACAACAGCCGGTTCTGTGGTTCTTCGGCAGTATGGTGCTGCGAATGTGCGTCGCTCTGGCTGGATTTTATATCGTTTCAAACCGTCACTTAGATCGGCTGATGTTCTGTTTGTTAGGCTTTTTCCTGGCACGCATTATTGTTACACGTCTAACCCGTGATGCAGTAAAAACGGCATGCCTGGCAGAGAAGGTTAGCCATGCGCCTTAGCCCCGACGAAATTATATTCTGGCAGCACGGGTTTATTAAACTCAACGCCACCATACTGTTTACATGGGGAGTGATGCTGTTACTGGCTGTCGGGTCAAAGCTGGTTACGCGCAAACTTTCCACTGATCTGAATCGTACCCGCTGGCAGAACCTCCTGGAAATAGTTGTCACCGCGATCATGAAACAAATTGAAGAAGTCGGCCTTCGGAATCCCAAAAAATACCTCGGTTTTCTAGGTACACTGTTTCTGTTCGTTGCCACTGCCGCTCTCTGTACCGTCATTCCCGGCTATGAACCGCCGACCGGGTCGCTTTCTACCACGGTGGCACTTGCACTGTGCGTGTTTGTGGCCGTACCGCTTTTCGGTATTGAAGACCAGGGTGTCAGCGGTTACCTCACATCATATGTGGAGCCAACAGTTGTCATGCTCCCTTTTAACATCATCAGCGAAATTTCCCGCACACTTGCTCTTGCCGTTCGTCTTTTCGGCAATATGATGAGCGGTGCGATGATTATCGGTATACTGCTCAGCATCACCCCCTTCATCTTTCCGATCGTCATGACCCTGCTCGGCCTGCTCACCGGTATGGTACAGGCCTATATTTTCAGTATTCTGGCTGCTGTTTACATTGCAGCCGCTACAAGGGCACGAAAGCCCAGAGAACAGAGCAGTGAAGCATAAATCAATGTATAAAAGGAGTAATCATGGATAGCATGACTATTATTGCGGTGGCCTCAATTGTCATTGCCGGCATCACCACCGGTTTCGGCACTATGGGGCCGGCTCTGGCGGAAGGAAGAGCCGTATCTTCGGCATTGAGTTCGCTGGCCCAGCAGCCCGATGCTTCCGCCACCATCACCCGGACGCTTTTTGTCGGACTGGCGATGATTGAGTCTACGGCCATCTACTGTTTCGTTGTCTCGATGATTCTCATTTTTGCCAACCCATTCTGGAACCACGCCATCGGACTGGCAACAGGGAAATAATTCATGCTAATTGATTGGTTCACGGTTATTGCCCAGACACTCAATTTCCTCATACTGGTCTGGTTGATGAAACGCTTCCTTTACAAGCCGATCCTGCACGCCATTGACCAGCGGGAAAAGCTGATTGCCACTGAACTTGCGGATGCCTACGCGACAAAATCCGATGCCCAAAAAGAGCGAGACGAGTTCCAACATAAAAATGAGGAGTTTGACCGGCAGCGCGCTGCACTCCTGAACAAGGCGATGGACGAAGCTCAGGTCGAACGCCAGCGACTTCTGGATGAAGCGCGTCAAGCGGCTGACGATTTGAGTGCCGAACGGCAGGAAAATCTGAGAAATGACGCCCGAAATCTGAACCAGGCCATCAGTCGCCGAACGCAGCAGGAAGTTTTCGCCATCTCACGGAAAGTGCTGATGGATCTTGCTGGTTCATCATTGGAAGAACACATGCTTGATCATTTTATCAGCACATTGAAGGCGATAAAAGGAGAGGAAAAGGAAAAACTGACCGCGGCAATCAAGGCGACGCAGCATCCTGTTGTTATTCGTACGACGTCCAATCTTTCTGCATCGCTGTCTGCCTCAACGGAACATGCGATCAAAGAAACTTTTGGCATGGAAAGTCAAATCCGCTTTGAGACCGCTTCTGAACTGATCAGCGGCATTGAACTGGTCACGGATGGACACAAGGTGGCATGGAGTATCGCTGATTATCTGAAGTCGATGGAAAGCGGTATCGCTGAACTGCTTGACGATAAGACCAAACCGGGAGCTGGCGTTGGGCCGGCACCAGAGGATGGACATGGAGCCTGAAAGCCTGCAAATTGTTTTTGACAGCGCGTTTAGCGAAATCCGTCAGGTGCAGGAATCAATTACTCCGCAGCTGAAACTGCGGGAGATTGGGGCAATTTCCAGCGTTGCCACAGGCATAGCTAAAGTATCCGGACTTCCCGGTGTGGGTTTTGATGAACTGGTGACGTTTCCCGGCGGTCTGTCAGGCATTGCGTTCAACGTGGACGCGGATGAGATCGGTGTTGTTCTGCTCGGTGACTACTGGCACCTCAATGCCGGGGATGAAGTAGAGCGCACCGGAAGGGTAATGGACGTCGGTGTGGGTGATGGTTTGCTGGGTCGCGTCATCGACCCCCTTGGCCGGTCACTTGACGGCAACGGGCCGGTTGCATTCAGTAGTCGCCTTCCCATTGAACGCCCCGCCCCGCCGATCATGGAACGCGCTCCCGTAACCGTGCCGCTCCAGACCGGTCTTAAGGTCGTTGACGCGCTTATCCCGATTGGTCGCGGTCAGCGTGAACTGATTCTGGGTGACCGGCAAACAGGGAAAACAGCAATTGCAATCGACACCATCCTCAATCAGCGCGATCAGGGTGTTCTGTGCGTTTATTGTGCCATCGGCCAGCGCGCCTCAACAGTTGCAAAGGTGGTGGCAACGTTGCGGCAAAACGGGGCGCTGGAGTATACCGTTGTGATTGTTACCGAGGGGAACGACCCGCCTGGGCTTGCGTACATAGCTCCGTATGCCGCTACCAGTATCGCGGAATATTTTATGGAAACGGGGCGTGATGTGTTGATCGTGTACGATGATCTCACCCACCACGCCCGTGCCTACCGTGAACTGTCATTGCTGCTACGTCGTCCCCCAGGCCGCGAGGCCTTTCCCGGCGATATATTTTATATTCACTCGCGGCTGCTTGAGCGCGCCACGCACCTCTGTAAGGAGCGCGGGGGGGGCTCACTCACCGCCCTGCCGGTTATCGAGACTGAAGCGCAGGATATTTCCGCCTATATTCCTACCAACCTGATTTCCATCACGGATGGACAAATATATCTCTCGCCATCGCTGTTCGAACTGGGTGTGCTTCCCGCGGTTGATGTCGGGAAATCCGTTTCGCGCGTTGGCGGCAAGGCCCAACTGGCGGCTTACCGTGCGGTAGCAGGAGACTTGAAACTTGCCTACGCTCAGTTCGAAGAGCTTGAAACTTTTTCCCGCTTTGGCGCCCGACTGGATGAAGACACCCGCAGGCTTATCGAACATGGGCGGCGTATCAGATCCTGTCTTAATCAACCGGAATTCGCCCCGGTGTCGGTTCCCGCGCAAATAGCTCTTTTGCTGGCATTAACGGCAAAGCTTTTCGACGATGTGCCGTCTGAGCTGATGGTGGACGCCGAGCAGTCAGTAATCAGGGCAGCGACAAAAATTCCAGCAGATGTGAGCAAGCGATTGTTTCGTGCTGACAAGCTGGGTGACGAGGATCGTGAAGCAATTACCCAGATCGCCCGCAGAGCGCTTGCCGGGTTTCAGCAGACGAGGGAACCGGGAGCAGGGAAGAAAAAATGAGCAACTCTACTGCGAGCCTGCGCAGAAAGATAGACGGAGCGGGTGACCTTCAATCAGTCGTTCGCACGATGAAGGCTCTGGCCGCCTCAAATATCGGACAATATGAACAATCGGTGCGCTCATTAGCTGACTACTTTTCCTCCATAGAAGCCGGTTTGGGTGTCTGTTTCCGGAAGCTTGGGGCGTCAGAAAAAAGAACGGAGTCAAAACGGTATGACAGCTCTCTTGAAATCAGCGCGGTTGTATTCGGTTCCGATCAAGGCCTGGTTGGCAGTTTTAATGATAATATTGCCGATTATGCAATAAAGACGCTTGCGGACCTTCCTGGCACACACCGAGTCTGGGCTGTTGGTGAACGGGTGTATGCGCATCTGGAAGACGCAGGGGTGCCACTGTCCGGACTCTTTGCCGTACCCAATTCTGTCAGGAGCATAACCCCGCTCATCGCGCAGATTCTTGTGGATAGTGAGTCGCAGCGCACCTCTGCGGCCATGTTAATGACAGACCGGGAGAAGTCCGCAGAACTTCATCTCTTCTACAACCGCCCCACCTCCGGGGCGGTGTATGAGCCCCTGCATAAGCGGCTGCTACCACTGGATCTGAACTGGCAGCGCGAACTTGCCAGCCGCTCCTGGCCGACAAAGATTCTGCCCGAGGTCATGGGAGGCACTATTGAAACAGTGCGGTCGCTTATCAGCGAATACCTCTTTGTTGCGCTCTTTCGTGCCTGTGCCGAATCGTTGGCGAGCGAGAATGCAAGCCGTTTGGCGGCAATGCAGCGTGCCGACAAAAATATTGATGAACTACTGGAGGAACTGGGCGGGACATTTCATCGTTTGCGTCAGAGTGGCATTGACGAAGAACTTTTTGATGTTATTTCCGGTTTTGAAGCACTGGGTGTAAAAGAAAAATAATAAGCATCTGTATATCTGTGAACAATGGTGGTATTAAATTGAAACGCACACTTTCATATAATATTTTTCAAACTGTGAGCTAGCTTCACCGGTGTTGCTTGGTAACAAGTGGCAGAACCAGATGTCAGGAGGATATATCACATGAAGGCCGGGTCGATCACAGTTTCCTACAGTCGCTATGCCCTTGGGCTTATTCTGGCGGTTAACATGCTTAACTATATCGATCGTCAGGTGCTGTTCGCGGTATTTCCGTTGATAAAGGTCGATCTGCATCTCTCCGATACGGCGCTGGGATTTCTCGGGAGTGCTTTTATGCTCAGCTATCTGCTCATCGCCCCGCTCTTTGGCTGGCTCGGCGACCGCTGGAGTCGGACCAAGCTCGCTTCCGGAGGTCTCGTTGTCTGGAGTATGGCCACGGCCCTGGCCGGTTTTGCTCCCGGATACAGGACTCTGCTGGCTGCCCGTGCCACTGTCGGGGTAGGTGAGGCGAGTTTCGGCACGGTGTCGCCCGGCCTCATTTCCGATTTCTTTCCGAAGGAGCATCGCGGCCGGATCCTTTCCTGGTTCTACGTTGCAATTCCGGTTGGCAGTGCGCTCGGGTATCTCCTTGGTGGGGTTCTGG
>JAQUCQ010000091.1 GCA_028686145.1 Desulfuromonadaceae bacterium
CGTAGTGTAATGTAACCTGATCCGGTATAGTTTGCTGCTCACAAAGCTGTCCCAGCAACTTGCCTGCCCTTTGCAGCTCAGTTTCGGGTAACGCCATTCGTCAATTCTTCCTTTTGACCAATCCCTGATAAACAGGAGAATTACCAACGTACTAAAAACAGTTGAACTGCCGCTTACAGGTGGCGATACTATAGCAAATCACGTAGTGAAGCGAAACAAAAAGAGCAACAATCTTTCGTCACAGCGCGCATATCCAACTGTTTGTCTCGAATGTCAGTCAATCCTCTTTTTTACATGCCTCGAGGTATTTTTACCTGCGCTACGATGACAAGGCCTTGACGATCCGGGGGCGACTGGTATCCTTGTTTTTACATATATCTGTCAAGGAGGAACACCATGCATCGATCAATCCCGGTTTTCATCGCAGGTTTTTTTGTGGCATCAGCAATGGCGGCATTTGCTGGCGGCGGATCTTCCGCCGAGCAGGGCAAGGTGCTTTTTAACAGCACATCACTGGGTACGAATGGCAAGAGTTGTGCGACGTGCCATCCGGGAGGAAAAAAGCTGGGAGGGGCTGCAGCCGAAGATGTAAAGGATCTTGAAGCAATTATAAATAAGTGCATTGTTGGTGCACTCAATGGGAGTGCTCTCCCCAGCGGTTCGCGTGACCTCACATCACTGGCGTTGTATCTGAAGACGTTCGGCACAGCTCCGTCCAAATAACAGATAGCCCACGTATTGCACACGTGATGTGCTGTTCTCTGAAAGAGCCTTGTTTCTATTCTCGCTTATTCATGTAACTACCAGAGAAAGGGCCGGACATGTCCGACCCTTTCTCTGCGGGTATCTACTTCAACGACGGTTTTGGCGTGGTATTGGAATTGGGTGGCAAGATTGGATAAATGATTCTTGGCTGTTTACCGGTAAGAGTCATGAGAAACGCCACAATTTTTCCATCATCGTCATCATTGAGGGTAATGCCGAGTTGTGCGGAGCCCATCACCCTTACTGCATCCTGTAATTTCCACACCTTGCCTGAGTGGAAGTAGGGCGGTGTCAGATATATGTTGCGGAGAGATGGCGCTTTGAAAACATATTTGTCCGCAGAGGTGTTGGTGACTTTGAAACGCCCGAAATCTTCCGTGGGGCGGACCGCGTCTGTTGGGCTCTCTTTAACTCCGAAGGGGAAATATCCAGTGCCTCCGATATTGACTCCGTTGTGGCAGGCAGAGCACCCTTTGGCCATGAAAAGCTGCAGCCCTTCATACTCTTTGGTGTCAAGCGCTTTCCGGTTTCCCTTGAGGAAGCGGTCGAAGCGGGAGTCCGGTGTGATAAGTGTCGCTTCGAATACCTCGATGGCACGAGCCATATTGTCAAAGGTTATCGGATCTTTCTCTTTGGGAAATGCTTTTTTGAATGGGGGCAGATAACCGGGAATGCTCTTGAGCGTTTCCACCACCCGCTCCGGCGTGTTGTTCATCTCCACCGAAGCCTGGACAGGTCCTTTGGCCTGGGCTTCAAGGTCTTTTGCCCGGCCGTCCCAGAACTGGGCAATATTGAACACGGCGTTAAAGACTGTCGGAGCGTTACGCGGGCCCTTCTGCCAGCCGTGACCTGTGGATGTTTCCTGAAGGTCTACTCCTCCGAGACCGATGTTATGGCAGGTATTACAGCTGATCAGCTCAGATGAGGATAATCGCGGGTCAAAATAAAGCATTTCCCCCAGTTTTACTTTTCCGGGAGTCGCCGGGTTATTCTTTAGAACGGGCGGCTTTGTCGGAATGGCCTTGAAGGTTGCCTGGGCTTGGCTCAGTACGTCATCCTTTCCCCATGCGACACCTCCTGCAAGCATTACCACCATGATACAACTCGAAAGTTTCCACTTCATAATACTGTCCTCCTTTAATTTTTTTTCTGCTCAGTTGGGGATGCTACTGCTGTCTTGGTCGTGGCAGAACCACAGCGTTTTCAACCGCAATCGGTTGCAAACGCCTAAATTGGTACAGAAACATATGATTCAGGTAATAAAAAGGGGCCTATGCGCGTATCTTGGGTGGGGAAAACACCGGAAGATATATAATAGGAAAATACGGATGGCGCCCTTCCAGATAAAGTCTCCCGGACCCGGAGGGTAATGACGGCACTGTCACGATAGAATTGGTTGAATATTCAGGGCTGCTTATGTGAGCTGCTTCAAGTATGTCATCATCATTATTAGCTGTTTCAATGTTAAAGTCAGACAAATCCAGGCTGTTATGAACATCGATGGCATCGTTGTCATCTTGAGCCAGGTGCGAAACGTGATCAGCCCTGAAGGCGATGAGAAGCAGCAAGAAAATTAACTGCAGAATAAGTATTCCGGCGTATCGTTGCGATATAATCATGATAAGTCCCACACAAATAAAAGAGAAACGCGATAATGTGACATGACGAAACAATGGTACCATGTATCTGCGACAACTCAAGTACGTCGAGTAATAAATTGCTAATAATTTTTTTGTCGACCAACAGGGCCTGCATGTTCAGTATATTGTTTTTGATTGAAGAAGTGCCGAGGGCTATGCAAAATTATAAAGGCGGCCGATTGGGGCCGCCTTTATAATTTCCGGGGGAGTATATGCTTACTAACGAAAACGTATAAGCTGTTATGTAAGTGTCATTCCAAAATAAAAGTCCTTTAAATACCCGATTTCTGCAATTTACCAAAACCATGTGTGCAGGACAGGTGCTATGCTGCTTCTGCCACACCCACGTTGGCTTCATCGTCTGCCTCCAGAATCCCGAACTTCATCAGCAGATCCTCCAGCTCTTCCATCTCCAGCGGCGTGGGTATGACCAGCATTTTGTTGTCGTTTATCTTCTGGGCCAGGGTGCGGTATTCCTGCGCCTGCGGGTGTTCCGGAGAGTATTCAATAACGGTCATCCGGCGCATCTCTGCCCGCTGTACCTGGTTGTCGCGAGGCACGAAATGAATCATCTGCGTACCAAGTTTTTCGGCCAGCGCGGTGACCAGCTCAAACTCCATATCCGTTTTTCTGGCATTGCAGATCAGTCCTGCGAGACGGACCTTGCCTGAAGTGGCATATTTGAGAATACCTTTAGAGATGTTATTTGCTGCATACATGGCCATCATTTCGCCGGAACAGACAATATAGATCTCTTCTGCCTTCCCTTCACGGATCGGCATGGCAAACCCGCCGCAGACAACATCACCCAGAACGTCATAGAAAACGAAATCCAGATCCGGCGTATAGGCACCATTCTCCTCCAGAAAATTAATGGCGGTGATGACGCCTCGGCCGGCGCAACCAACGCCTGGTTCGGGTCCCCCAGACTCGACACACTTGACACCGGCGTACCCGACCTTCATCACATTTTCTATTTCCAGATCCTCGACGGTCCCCAGTTCGCGAACCAAGTCCATTACCGTGTTCTGTGCCTTGGCATGGAGAATCAGGCGAGTCGAATCTGCCTTGGGGTCACAGCCTACAATCAATATTTTTTTGCCTAAAGCTGCGAGGCCAGCCACCGTATTCTGGGTTGTGGTGGACTTGCCGATGCCGCCTTTTCCATAAATCGCAATCTGTCTCATATACATCTCCCTCGTCAGTTGTTGTGGACGCCAGTGAGTTTCGGGGTGGCGAAGTGAGGCGCCTCACGGGTGCTGAAAGCAGTTCCATGATTCCCAGCCTTTTGAGCCGCGTGCTCCATTCTTGTCTGATAACGTATTCTCAACTAAACACGGGATAAAAAAACGCCCTGCACCTCTCATGACTGAGATGCAGGGCGTGGTACCTGTTTGACAGAGTTTGATGGTTGTCGTTGTGACTCTACTTTCAATCACATGCTAGTGTATATACACAATACATGCCAACTGATGTGGAATTCTCTGCATCGCAAGCCGAGAGTGCTCAGGCGGTTATTGCCTTTGTGCTGAAAATGAAGATAAAAGTAAATCTGACCATGTTCTATACAGGGTGACTGGTAATCATACAGAAGAGGTGCCATGAAGGAGAGAAGCGTGGCGACAGGTGGATGATGTCATTTCGTGGCGTATCTGCCGATGTCCAGAGCCGTAAGCCTTCCATCTACGATGCTGTTATCATTTTGTTGGTGTGGCCGCAGTATTTAGTAATATGTTTGATCGCCATAAATTAAAATAGCTTGCGGTCGTGGTGTTTTCCTGCATATCATACCAATCTTGCAAGGTAGTTTGTTCTGTTGCCGATCTTGATGGGGGCCGCTCCCAATCATGTACACCATAGAGGCGTGGCGATTCAGTGCCGCGACCTGGACAGGAAAAACACAATGAGCAGGATACTTGTTACCGGCGCAGCCGGGTTTATCGGTTTTCACCTTGTACAGCGCCTAGTGCGGTGCGGACACCAGGTTACCGGATTTGACAATCTGAACGACTACTATGACGTGGCACTCAAGGAAAGCCGGCTTGCCATTCTGGACGGCCTGGATGGCTTTGTGCTTGAACGCGGCGCCCTGGAAGACCGCTCACGGGTCGAACGTCTGTTTCAGGAAGGGCAGTTCGAGTATGTGATTAATCTTGCCGCCCAGGCCGGGGTCCGCTATTCACTCCAGAACCCGTACGCCTACGTTGACAGTAATATCAGCGGGTTTCTGAATATTCTAGAGGGATGCCGCCATGCACATATCAAGCATCTGGTGTATGCATCGTCAAGTTCCGTCTATGGTGCCAATGCTTCGGTACCGTTTTCCGAACACCACTCAGTTGACCACCCGGTGTCACTCTATGCGGCCACCAAAAAATCCAACGAGCTGATGGCCCATACATACGCGCATCTCTTCGGCTTGCCGACGACCGGTTTGCGCTTCTTCACCGTATATGGACCATGGGGCCGACCGGATATGGCCTATTTTTCCTTTACCAAGGCAATTCTGGAAGGGCGGCCGATCGATGTGTTCAACCATGGTCGAATGCAGCGTGATTTCACCTATATTGATGATATTATCGAGGGGGTTGTGCGGGTAATGGACCATATTCCGCGCCCCGACCTTTCATGGAACGCTGAATCGCCTGAACTGCCAACAAGCTCTGCTCCATACCGGGTATACAATATTGGCAATCACCAGCCGGTTGAGCTTATCCGCTTTATAGAGGTTCTGGAAGAGTGCCTTGGCAAAAAAGCAGAGAAAAACCTTCTTCCTCTCCAGCCGGGCGAAGTACTTGTAACGTATGCAGATGTTTCAGATTTAGCGACTGCCGTCGGGTTCAGGCCCGACACCAGTATCGAAGACGGTATTGCACGATTTGTCGATTGGTATCGGCAGTATTACGGCTGATTCCGGGTGACGTGGAGTAAATAAGCAGCAAGCAGAAATATGACTTTTTAAAAGGGGTTCCGTATTATTATGGCTGATCAGATCGTTCGGGCATTATGCCTTTCAGGTGGAATCAGGGTGCTGGTGTGTGCTGCCGGGTCGCTGGCGCGTGAGATTTGTACTCTTCAGCAGGCTTCGGCGACGGCAAGCATTGCACTTTCCCGGGGGTTGGCGGGTGGAGCGCTGATGGGCGCTCTTCTTAAGACCGGTCAACGGACTGCTCTCAAGTTTGAGGGGAATGGGCCGCTGCGCAAGATGATTATTGAAGCGGATAGTGATGGGGCCGTTCGCGGCTGTGTCGGTAATCCTGCCGCTGATCTCGAAGCGCTGAATGGAAAGTGGAATGTGGCGGGACTGATCGGCAAAGCGGGTTTTCTGACGGTTTCCAAGGATCTTGGCGCAGGCGGGCAGCCGTATCAGGGTGTCGTGCAGCTTGTCAGCAGTGAGGTCGGCGAGGACCTGGCATATTACCTGACTGACTCCGAACAGACTCCTTCGGCGGTGGGATTGGGGGCAACTCTTGCTGAAGACGGGCAGGTGGCCACCTGCAGCGGCTTTCTGGTGCAGGCACTGCCAAAGGCAGACGAGGGTGAAATAGAAAAAATCATGGCGCGGATAGCAGGATTACCGGCATTGTCCGACCTGATTGAAAAGGGTGGGGCAGAAGCGATTATTGGAGAGCTTTTCGGCGATATACCCTATACCATCCTTGAATCTCATGACATCTTCTTCCGCTGCGGATGTGGCCTGGAAAAGGTAGAACAGGCCCTTCTTACTTTGGGACGTGAGGAGTTGCAGGATATGCGGTCACAGGAGAACGGTGCCGAGGTGACGTGCGAATTCTGCCGCAAAGCATATCATCTGGATTCGTCTGAGCTGGATAAATTGATCAGCCTGACCTCAGAACAGCCTGGCCACTAACGTGCCAACGATCTTAGTGACTATTGCCTACGACGGCACGAACTATTCGGGATGGCAGGTGCAGCCAAACGGCCTTGCGGTGCAGCAGGTCGTTGAGGATGCGTTTGAACAGTTGTTGAAGGAGCGCGTGCAGGTGCGTTCATCCGGTCGCACCGATGCCGGAGTGCATGCCCGTGCCATGGCGGCTTCGTTTACGACGGACCGGGACCTTCCGTTGCGGGCTTTTGTGGAGGGCGCTAACCGCTTTCTTCCCGCTGATGTTGCTATCCAGACTGCCTGTATTGTTCCGGAGGGGTTCAAGCCGATTACCATGGCATATGCCAAGCAGTACCGCTATACCATCATAAATTCATTGGTCCGTTCACCATTAGACAGGCTATACAGCTGGCAGGTGCGGGAACCGCTCGATCTTGTCGCAATGGAGGAGGCTGCCGACCATTTTGTCGGCAGCCATGACTTTGCCGCGTTCCGTGCCTCTAACTGTGTGGCCAAGACCACGGTCAGACGGATTGACGCTGTTCAGATACACCGGGAGGGTGCCCGTATTACCATTGACGTTATCGGTGGCGGGTTTCTCAAAAATATGGTGCGCGTCATGGTCGGCACGCTTGTTGACATAGGGAAAGGACGCTTTGCGCCGACAGACATTGACCGATTGTTGCAGAGTGGGGATAGAAAAGAGGCCGGCAGTACCGCACCGGCCTGTGGGTTATGCCTGATACAGGTGACTTACCCGGAGGAATTTACTTCTCTGCCAACAGGCGCTTGATCGCCTGTTCAAGCACGCGAGGCATGTCATCAAAATAGCCGCGATACACTTCAGCAATTTTGCCTTTTTTATCAATCAGGTACATGACCGGCACTGACCTGATGCCAAAATCGGTTGTGGTCGAATCTCCTGCCAATGCCAGCGGGTAATTGACCTGGAATTCATCAGCAAATGATTTGATCGCATCAACTCCATCCTCGTCAACACTCAAGCCAAGAACCTGGAGGCCTTGCTTGCCATACTTCCGGTTCATCTCCACAAGATGGGGTATTGACTGACGGCATGGCGGGCACCATGTGGCAAAAAAATCGACGATCAGTACATAGCCACGATAATTTTCCAGGGATATCTTCTGCCCGGTGGTGGAGACGACCTTGAAGTTCGGAGAGGCCTGGCCCGAGCGGGGAGCCGCATCAGCCCGGCCGGTTACGGCCAGGAATGATGCGGCAATTGTGACCAGCATGATTTTGATGGAAGAAGGAAAGTTCATTGTTACTAGAGCGCTTTGGCTATCAGTGCGTCAAGTTGTGATTTTGGTACTGCTCCGACAACCTGATCAACTACGACGCCATTCTTGAATAAAATTATGGTCGGGATACCACGCACACCATACTTTCCGGGCGTCGCCTGATTTTCATCGACATTTACCTTGCCAATTTTTACTTTTCCTGCATTTTCATCGGCAACGGTATCAATTAAAGGTGCAATCGCTTTACAAGGTGCACACCACGTTGCCCAAAAATCAACGAGCACCGGGACGTCGGACTGCAACACTTCGCGGTCAAAATTTGCATCAGTAAATGCGAGGACGTTATCACTGGCCATCTGTAATTCTCCTTTGTGTACAAAATAACTTTTACGAATGATATACCAGTCACTGAAAAAATCAAGAGCAAACTCGGTGTGCCTCATAAACGTCTGCTCATATCGTTGAAATGGAAACACGGGGGGAGTATGATGCCATTCATGGAGAATCAGGCATGTCCACGCTGGCGCTGAACATACGAATGCAGGGCAAACTGGCTGTAATTATCGGTGGCGGGACGGTTGCCCTTCGCAAACTCCGTGCCTTGCTGGCGGCAGGCGCTTCTGTCAGGCTCGTGGCCATGAATATCTGCCCCGATATTGCTGCCATGAAAGATTCCGGCGCGTTTACCGTAAGATTCGGCAGCTACAATATGGCCGACCTGGAAAATGCCTTTGTTGTGATCGCTGCAACCAACGATGACGTGGTGAATGAACAGATTTCGGCTGATGCGCATGAGCGGGCGATTCTTGTTACCAATGCCGGTAATACGGCAGAGGGGGACTGCACTTTTCCGGCCGTAGTGAGGCGTGGCAATCTTGAAATAGCGGTTTCTACCGGCGGTATCTGCCCGACCTTTGCCGCGGATGTGCGGGACAGTATTGCCGAGCATATCGGGCATGAATATGGAATTATCCTTGATGAGTTGGCTAAAGAACGAGAAAAGCTGTTGACGAACGGGAGTTCAAGTACATACAATGTAAAAGTTTTACGCTCGCTTGCCAGGCGTTTGCTCGCCGAGATCGCTGAATGCAAGGAAATATTGCCATGACACATATGTTTTTCTTTCTGACTGCTGCTTTGTATGGCTGTGCTACAGCTGTCTATCTTGTCTGCCTTGTGCGAACATCGCCGCTGCTGACACGATGGGCCAGTCGCTTGCTGACTGCCGGCTTCATCGCACACCTCCTTTCGACAATACACCTGGCCAGCAAGTTGAAATATCTGCCTCTTACAAACATGCAGGAATCATTGTCGTTTTTCAGCCTTGCTATTGTGGGCGGCTTTCTTTTTTTCGAGCGCAGATATAAAGTAACGACGCTCGGCTCTTTTATTACCCCTGTTGCACTTATGATGTTGGCGGCCTCAAGTTCTCTCCATGGAGAAGTGCGCCAGCTTCATCCTATCCTGCAGAGCAACTGGTTCTGGTTCCATGCAATGCTGGCTTTTATCAGCTATGCCTGCTTCACCATTGCCGCTGGCGTTGCCGTGATGTACCTGATTCAGAATTATTTTCTCAAAACCAAGCAGTTCGGGGCACTTTTCCAGAAACTCCCTTCCCTGGAAATAATGGACGAGATAAGTTATCGCTGCCTGACCGTTGGTTTCCCGCTATTAACGATCGCCATAATATCCGGTTCCATCTGGTCCGAGCAGGCTATGGGGAGCTACTGGATATGGGATCCCAAACAGACCTGGTCGCTGATCATCTGGCTCATCTATGCGGCACTTCTGCATGGTCGGCTCACCATAGGCTGGAGGGGAAAGCGGGCGGCCATTCTTGCAATTCTCGGTTTCGTTGTCGTGCTGTTCACATTTTTTGCCATGAAGCACAGTATCACCTGGTAGCTTTGCTCCCAGGATTTTATTTGTTATTCCGGACTGTTCCCAATCATGAATATCATTGTTGTCGGCCTCTCTTACAAAACTGCTGCAGTTGAGATTCGCGAAAAAGTGGCATTTTCGCCCAACTGTATCGAAAAACCGCTTGGCGAACTGGTCAAACTTGAGGGTATTACCGAAGGGATAATTGTCTCTACCTGCAACAGGGTCGAGATTTATGCCACGACCCGTGATATTGCCGGCGGCATAGCTCGCATCAAACGGTTTATAGCCGATTATCACCATCTGCAATTTGAAGCACTTGAGCCGCACCTGTACAGCCTCCATGCTGAGGCCGCCATCCGTCACGTCTTCCGGGTGGCTTCCAGTCTGGATTCAATGGTCATTGGCGAACCACAAATTCTGGGGCAGATTAAAACCTCCTACGGCTATGCCGCTGAATTCAAATCTTCCGGAATCATCCTCAATCGCTTTCTTCACAAGGCGTTTTCAGTAGCCAAACGCGTACGAACTGAAACCAAAATAGCTTCTTCTGCCGTTTCGGTAGCATTTGCTGCTGTTGAGCTGGCTAAAAAAATATTGGGCGACCTTTCCGACAAAACGGTTATGCTGATTGGCGCCGGGGAAATGTGCGAGCTGGCTGCCAAGCACTTTCTCAATAGCGGTGCCAAAGGGGTTATGGTTACCAACCGCACCTTTGAGCGCGCAGAGAAGCTGGCTGAAGAATTCGGTGGTGTGGCGGTGCCATTCGAGGCGCTCTTCGATCACCTTCATCATGCCGATATTGTTCTTTCATCCACCGGTGCCCCGCACTGCATCATTGGCCCGCAAGATGTAAAGGATGTCCTCAAGCGGCGTAGATTCAAGCCGGTCTTCTTCATCGACATTGCCGTGCCCCGTGACATTGACCCCAAGGTTGACGGGATCGAAAACGCCTATCTGTTTACGGTTGACCATCTTCAGGAGATAATTCAGGCA
>JAQUCQ010000092.1 GCA_028686145.1 Desulfuromonadaceae bacterium
GTGCAGCGCGGCCTCCTTTTCATCAAAAACATAAAAAACGCCAATCCCGGCGCCAAGATATTCAATCAGAAACGACAGAACCTGTCCTGCCAGTTCTGTCGTGGGTTTGTCGCCACGCAAGATGGTATTGAGATTGTTCAGGCCGATCTTGAACCAGTCACGCAAGGCCTCCTGGTCGTGGTTGAGGCGCAGGGATCTGGACATTCTGACAAAAGCCTGGTCCAGCGAATTCTGTACTTCGCTCATACCAACAACCGCTTGCAGCAGCATCCCCGCCTCATCCCGGTTAAACCGCTCCGTCTCCGGTCGTAATGGTTCGGAAACGATCACTTCCTGATCCAGATCGCCTCCGGCGATGGCCTCGACAATGCGCACTTTTTCTTTGCTTCCCTCTTGTTGCAAGCGTAGTGCGTCAAGCACCCGGCGCAGGGGGGTGGCGATGCACCGGGTAATCAAGATGGTCATAATGGCCGCCAGCATAGCAGCGCCAACGGCGAGGATAAGCGTGATCAGGCCGGTCTCTCTGGCCGTTGCAATATTCTGTTCGGAAATCTGTTCAGCGTTTGCCACCAGATAGTTCTGCAGGTTCTCAATCGCCTTAATCTCGGCATGTTCGGCGCCGTCGACGGCACCAGATTTCATATATGTTACCGCCTCTTCATTTCTGTTGGGTTTAGCAAGCGTCAAGATCCGGTTGAGATGGGGGGTAAAGGTGCTGCGTGTCTCCACAAGCTGTTCAAAAAGTATTTTTGCCTCGGCATCAGGGAGGGCTGTTTCAAGATTGGCAACGCTGGCGTCAATCTCCTTGCGGAACGTTGTGATTCGTTTCCGGTAGTAATCGTGTGTGTGCTGATCTTGTGCGAGAACAAGTTCCCGGATGTTGGTTCTCAGGCGTTGAAAGCCGGCAGATACATTGCCGATTTGCTCTACCGGTTTAACCCCGCTTTTAAAAAGTAAGTTGTCGGCCTGTTCAAGTTTGTTGATCTGGAAAAAACCGAAGATCACAATTGCCATAATTATAAATACAACGGTAGAAAAGCCGAGGGTCAGTTTGCTTTTAATCTTGAGGTTAGCGTAAAAAGTCATGTTTGATTCCTCATGAATCTCCCGTCTCCGGAAGAGAAGCTATTTGATGCCGTCAGACCGGTTGAATGAAATCTTACCGGCGTTGCCATGGACTTCGGCGCAGGTGAAGCGGCTGGTGTTGAAAAAAGGAGGGGCCTGAACGGTATGGCATTGTTGATGACGGCGCTGTCATGCAGTTCGCCTTGCGTGCGGCGACATCAGTTTGGATGAAGTTGGTCAGCTCCTGATGAATTTGATTCACGGGTGGAACTCCGTCCAGGTACAAAATTTCTGGCTTTTATGAAATGGCACGCTTTTCACGGCGGAGAAGATCTCCTGCGTTGACCGCAAACGGTACCGCCAGGAGTATCCGCTGGTTGGGGTTGGCAACGTCCGCTGGAATAGCTGCTCCGCGTTCGGAAAGTGTGGAAAAATGCTGCAGCGTAACAGTGTCGCTTCGCATTCCCGGCCCGATAAACTCGATCAGGTCACCCGCTTTTACACGGTTGCGCACACTGATCAGAAGCGTCCCGTCATCCTTCACTTCATCTACGACTCCGACAAAATCGTGACTGCGAATGTAGGCCGACTGGTACTCTTGGGCGACGTTGCGCGGCTGACCGAACAGGAACCCGGTTGTGTAGCCGCGATGGCTCAGTTTGGCCAGTTCCTCCAGCCATTCGGGGCGGCAGCGCCATCCGGCGGGGTCTGCCAGATATTCGTCCAGTGCCTGGCGGTAGACCCGCAGAACCGAAGCAACGTAGTTGATTCCCTTCATGCGCCCTTCTATCTTGAGCGAGTGTACTCCGCTTGTGACAAGAGCCGGAATATGTTCCAGCAGGCAGAGGTCGCGCGAGTTAAAGATAAAGGTCCCGGTTTCGTCCTCCACAACCGGAAAATATTCGCCCGGCCGCGATTCTTCCACCAGGTGGTAGCTCCAGCGGCAGGGGTGAGTGCATTCGCCCTGATTGGCATCGCGTCCGGTCAGCATGCTGGAAATCAGGCAGCGGCCGGAATAGGACATGCAAAGCGCCCCATGCACGAAAGCTTCAAATTCTGTTCCTGGGACCGCTGTCACTGTTTCGCGGATGTTATCCAGGCTCATTTCCCGCGCCAAGTTAATCCGAGAGACGCCCTGCTGCTGCCAGAATCGGGCGGAGCGCCAGTTGATTGTGTTGGCTTGGGTAGAAAGGTGCAATTCACGATCCGGCGTGACCTGGCGCACCGCATCAATTACACCCGGATCCGCGACGATGTAAGCGTCAAAGGGAAGCAGAGCAATCTGCGCGAGGTATTTTTCCAATTCCGGAAGCGCTTCGTTGCGTGGATAGCTATTGATCGTCAGATATGCCTTAACGTCGTTCGCGTGGCAAAAATCCAGAGCTGTTTGCATCTCATCCATGGAAAAGTTATCAGCCATATTGCGAAGCCCAAAGGCCTGCCCGCCAAGATATACGGCATTGGCGCCGTAGTGGACCGCGATTTTTAGTTTTTCCATATTACCGGCTGGCGCCAGTAATTCAGGTGTATGCATGGGAGTTCCAATGTTATGACGGATTAGGGGAATAATTTGATTCGCGAGGCTCGGATGCTAGCACAATCAGTTTACCAATAAAACTGAAAAGACACCTTTCACTTGACAAAGATAACTATATCGCTTTAATTATAAAAAAGTGCGTTAAATGGGGGTATTATGCCATCAGAAAGCCGAATTGTACCATATCTGTTGTTGACAGTTTTGCTGTCAGGCTGCGCTGCCAATGACCTGATGGTTAAACGTCAAGCCGAGTCCGAAGCCAAAATTGAGTTTCTGGTTCAATCGTCAAAAAAAGCTGAACAGCGGCATAATGAACTTGCCGGTTTACTGCAGGCTCAGGAGGAGCGGCTTCAAGTTGTAACCGGTGAAATAAAACAGCTCAAGAATGAAACGGGTGATCTGCAAGCTTCCCGCGACGAACTCAAGGTCAGGGTTGCAAACCTTGCCCAGAAGTTGCAAACACCCAAGGTAGAAATCGTCAATCAGCCGTCGTCCTCCAAAGCTGCCGGTGAATCCGGTCCTCCTGCGGAATATCTCAAATCATTCGGCCTGTACAGTGCCAATAATTTTTCTGCGGCCATCGTCTCGTTTGAATTATTTCTCAAGAATAATCCCCAGAGCGACTATGCTGCCAACGCCCAATACTGGATCGGCGAGTGTCACTATACTCTCTCGGATCTCCCGAGGGCAAAAGATGCCTTTTTGAAGGTTGTGGACAACTACCCGAAAAGTTCTAAGACCCCGGATGCGCTCCTGAAACTCGGCTATACACTGTCTGCAATGAAAGAAAAGGAAAAGGCAGCGGTTATATTCGAGAAAATTATTACGTCATACCCCAGCAGCCCAGCTGCAATAAAAGCCCGTGAACGTCTGAACACGCATTGAGCCCGGCCTCTCCAGACCTAAATGACCAGGATGGGCTCTATTTGTACAAAATCACACGTGGATGAGGTGTCCCTATGAAAATCATGCTGCTGCTGTTGGCTCTTTTAGCCGTGCCATCGTTGCCCTCTTTTGTGCTTGCCGCCGGGCAGGACGAACCGGCCATTTATGTCATAAAACAGGGTGATACGCTCTGGGGGCTCTCCGAACGTTTTATTAAAGATCCGGAATACTGGCCGAATATGTGGTCTAAAAATGGCCAGGTTACTAACCCCCATTTTATTTATCCAGGGCAAAAATTGCGGATTTTTCCGGACCGGTTGGAGATTGTTCCCCAAGAGCGTGTAGTGGTTCAGGTGAAGAAAACCGAACCTGTGGCAACAATCGTCGAGGCGCCTCAGGAGGTTGCTGCCGAGAAAACCTACACGCTGTATGGTACTGAAGGTTTTCTGGCGGAGAAAGATTTCAAGCCGTACGGCATGGTTATCGGTGGGCAGCATGACCGGATAATCGCGGGAGCAGATGATATCGTCTACACTGATATCGGTACGGATCTACATGCCAGTGATGGTGATAAATTCTCCGTATTTCTTAAGGATGTGTCAGTCAAGCATCCTCAGAATAGTGAAGAAATGGGCTACAAGATGGTTCCGCTCGGAACTCTCCAGCTGACGGATGTTGAGCGAAAATCGTCGCGTGCCATTATTACCGATTCAACCCGAGAGATCGGCCCGGGTGCTTACCTGCTTCCCTACAAGGATATTCACCGGCGGGAGATCTCCCTCAAGAACACCAAATATGAACTTAACGGGTATATAGTAGACAGTTTAAGCGGTGTTAGTGTCATGGCCGCCGGAGATATTGTGTATATTGACCTTGGGACCAGTCAGGGGGCTGAAGCTGGCAATATGCTCTATATTGTCCGTGATGTGACGATTGACCAGAAGTATGTGGAAGGACGAATAGACAAACTGCCTCAAGAACTTCTGGGGGCGCTGGTTATTCTTGAAACCGGTAAAAAAACATCTTCCGCTCTGGTTGTCAAGAGTATCGATGCGATCTATAAAGGCGACAGGATCGTCAGCCAAGCCAAATAAACAGACAGATTTTTAATCCAAGACCGGCTATATGCCGGTCTTTTTTTGTCGAACCGAATCAGGTGCCGAAATGGAAAATTTTTACTGGATAGGTCTTAAATCGGTTCCCGGAGTCGGCAACGTTGCATTCCGGCGCCTTCTGGAACAATTTGGCACACCTGAGGCTACGTTGAAAGCGTCCCCTGCCTCGCTTTCCGGCATTAAAGGTATGACTTCTGCAGTAATCGATGGCATCAAAAACGCCGCCTGGCAGCGTTTTGCGGAAGAAGAGTGCCGTCGGCTAGAAGCAAGCGCCGCGCACCTGGTAACCTATATCTCGCGTGACTACCCAAAATCACTGTTTGAGATTCCCGATCCCCCGCCGTTTTTATATGTTAAAGGTGAGTTGCTCTCCCGAGAGCTTTCCATTGCAATCGTCGGCTCACGCCGGGCGACATCCTACGGGTTGATGACAACCGGAAAGCTGGCTTCAGGACTCGCTGCCCATGGCGTATGTGTCGTATCAGGGATGGCGCGCGGGGTCGATACGGCAGCTCATAAGGGGGCGCTTCAGGCAGGAGGACGGAGCATCGGCGTGTTGGGATGCGGCGTGGACAATATCTATCCTCCCGAAAACCGCTTGCTCTTTGAGGAAATGTCAAGTAAGGGGTGCCTGGTGTCAGAGTTCCCATTGGGGACTTTGCCGCTGGCCGAAAATTTTCCGCGCCGCAACCGGATTATCAGCGGACTCTCCCGTGGCGTGCTGGTTGTTGAGGCCGCTGAAAAAAGCGGATCGCTCATCACCGCCCAGTATGCACTTGAACATGGGCGCGACGTTTACGCCGTACCGGGAAATATTTCTTTTGCCACAAGCCGCGGTTGCAATAGTCTGATAAAGCAAGGTGCCAAACTGGTGGATTGTGTCGAGGATATACTGGAGGAACTTCCTGCAGGGGTTCGTGCCTCTGCAGAGGTCCCTTTATTTAGCCCGCCCCCGCGTAACTTCGCTTTGACACCGAAAGAGGCGGCTATTTACGAGTTGCTGGCCCGCTCGCCGTTGCACATCGATGACATTATTACCCAAACTGAATTGACAGCCGGAGAGGTTTCCTCTATGTTACTGCACCTTGAACTCAAGGGAGCGATAACGCCGCTGCCCGGTACACATTACGCCGTGGTGTGATAGTATATGTAAATCATGGGAAGAGTTTGATACAGAGATGCCGGGAAAGACATATAAAATCATGTCAACGGATTAATTGAATAATTAACTTTGAAATCCACCGTAAGGATACTTATAGCTGCCATGTCGAAAAACCTTGTTATTGTTGAATCCCCTGCCAAGGGGAAAACCATTGAAAAATTTCTTGGTCCTGATTTTAAAGTCCTGGCTTCGTTCGGGCATGTACGTGCCCTTCCAAGTAAACAGGGCTCAGTGGATATCGAGAAGGGATTTGAGCCTAAGTATCATGTCCTGCCGGAGAGCAAAAAACATCTTGATGAGATAAAGCAGGCACTTAAGGGGGCGGATAGACTGTTGCTGGCAACTGACCCCGACCGGGAAGGAGAAGCGATCTCCTGGCATCTGCTGGCTGCGCTGGGGCTTGATAAAAAGAATCCCGGCGTCAAAATCCAACGGGTCGAATTTCACGAGATTACTAAAGAGGCTATTCTGCATGCCGTCAAGAATCCCCGCGACATAGCCCTTGATCTCGTTAATGCCCAGCAGGCCCGTTCGATTCTTGATTATCTAGTCGGTTTCAACCTCTCGCCGTTTCTCTGGAAAAAGATCCGTTACGGGCTTTCCGCCGGACGCGTACAGTCGGTGGCACTCCGTCTGGTCTGTGAACGTGAGAAGGAAATTCTGGCTTTCAATGAGCAGGAATATTGGACTATCGCCGCCCGTCTGGGTGTTGCGGCGGGGCAGGAATTCAAGGCCGGTCTTGTTGATATAGGGGGCAAAAAACTCGGCAAGTTTGATATTCCCGGTGAAGATGTTGCGACTGCGGTGAAAGCAGCCTTGCAAACGGGCAGCTTTCAGGTGACCAAAATCACCAAAACGGAGAAAAAACGTAATCCTTCGCCCCCCTTTACCACTTCTACCCTCCAGCAGGAGGCATCGCGCAAACTTGGCTTTTCGGCCAAGAAGACCATGTCTACGGCGCAGAAGCTTTATGAAGGTATTGATATCGGGACTGAGGGAACGGTCGGTCTGATTACCTATATGCGTACTGATAGTGTCAATTTATCAACACTCGCTCAAAAAGATGCCCACGACGTTATCTCCGCCGCGTATGGTAAAGAATATGCTCTTGCAAAGCCGCGGATATTCAAAACCAAATCAAAAAATGCTCAGGAGGCCCATGAGGCTGTCCGGCCAACGTATATTGCCAAAACCCCTGTCGAATTGAGAAAGTTTCTGACTCCTGACTTGTATAAACTCTATGAGCTGATCTGGAAACGAACCGTTGCCTGTCAGATGGCCGAAGCGTTGCTTGACCAGACATCGGTGGATATTAGCGCCGAGCTGTCGGTGCCACCGGCAACCGGTCCGTTTGCCGGATCGGGCAGGGCCGGATTACGAGCCGCCGGTACAATCATCCGCTTTCCTGGTTTCATGAAGCTGTATATTGAAGGCCTCGATGATCAGGATGAAGAAAAGGAAGGGTTGCTGCCGGCAATGAGTGAAGGGGCCACGCTCAAACTGCACGAAGTTCTCCCCGAACAGCACTTTACCCAGCCGCCACCACGCTATACCGAGGCAACCCTGGTAAAAACGCTGGAAGAGTACGGCATCGGTCGCCCATCAACGTTTGCCTCGATCATGAATACGCTGGTAGAGAGAAAATACGCCCGCCTCGACAAGAAACGTTTCTTCCCGGAAGATGTCGGTATGGTGGTCAGTGACCTGCTGACAGCCCATTTTCAAAAATATGTTGATTACAACTTTACCGCCGGGCTGGAAGAAGAGCTTGACCAGGTTTCGCGAGGTGAAAAAGAGTGGAAGCCGCTCTTGAAAGAATTCTGGGAGCCGTTTATTGCCCTTTTGAAACAGAAAGAGGGTGAAGTCAATAAGTCCGACCTGACGACGGAAGCAACTGATGAAGTCTGCCCCGAATGCGGCAAACCACTCGTCGTAAAACTCGGCAAACGTGGTAAATTTATCGCCTGCTCCGGTTTTCAGGAAGGGTGCAAATATACCCGTAATGTCGATCAGGATGGTGAAATTGTAGAACCAGTGGTTTCAGAAGAAAAATGCGAAAAGTGCGGACTGCCGATGCTGATCAAGGATGGCCGTTTTGGGAAATATCTCGCTTGTTCCGGTTATCCTGCCTGCAAAAATATTCAACCTTTGGTCAAGCCCGTAAGCACCGGTGTGGTGTGCCCAGAATGTAAGGAAGGAGAGCTGACGGAGAAGAAATCACGCTTCGGCAAGCTGTTCTACTCCTGCAACCGCTACCCACAATGCAAGTTTGCCCTCTGGGATCTTCCCGTGGAAAGCCCGTGCCCGAAATGCGGTTTCCCGCTGCTGGTCAAAAAGATTTACAAGCGCAAGGGAGAGTTCCTGAAATGCCCCAAAGAAGGTTGTGACTACAACACCAGCGAGTAGGGAACATATTCGAATTACCGAAGGCACGGGATCTGGAGAGGTGTATCGAACTACGATACGGATAATCTCAAGCTCTCGTGCCTCACTGTTTATTGAGGAATAAATCGATGTCTGAAAAAAACATTACCATAATCGGTGGAGGTCTTGCCGGGTGTGAGGCCGCCTGGCAGGCCGCTCAACGTGGCATATCCGTGGTCCTCCACGAAATGAAGCCGCAGCGTTTTTCCCCGGCACACCAGCTCCCCGGCTTGGCGGAACTGGTGTGTTCCAATTCCCTGCGTGGCATCTCGCTTGATAACGCCGTGGGGCTGCTTAAAGAGGAGCTGCGCCGCTGTGGTTCTTTAACGATGGAGGCTGCCGAGGCGACATGTGTCCCGGCCGGAGGTGCCTTGGCGGTAGATCGCCAGATGTTCTCCGACTTCGTTACCGCCAGGATAGAGTCTCATCCGCTGATCCGGATCGAACGGAGTGAAGCAACCGGCATCCCGGTTGATGGGACGGTTATCATTGCCTCCGGGCCACTAACCAGTGACGCGCTGGCGGCATCCCTGACGGATCTTACCGGCGATCGGCTCTACTTCTACGACGCTATTGCTCCGATTGTTGCCGCCGATTCGCTCGATATGACGAAGATCTTTGCTGCGTCACGCTATGGCAAAGGTGACAGCGATGACTATCTCAATTGTCCGCTTGATGAAGATGAGTATCTTAAATTTATCGATGAACTGAATCGTGGTGAGAAAGTTCCGGCGCGCGAATTTGAGAAGGTTGTCCACTTTGAAGGATGTATGCCGGTCGAAGAGCTTGCGTCCCGTGGTGTAGAAACGCTTCGATTCGGGCCGATGAAGCCGGTCGGATTAATTAATCCGAATACCGGCCATGAAGCCCACGCGGTTATTCAGTTGCGCGCTGAAAATCGGGAGAAGACTATGTATAATCTGGTCGGATTTCAGACCAAGCTGACTTGGCCGGAGCAGCGGCGGGTCTTCCATATGATTCCGGGCCTGGAAGGTGCCGAGTTTGTCCGTCTTGGTTCGATGCATCGCAATACCTTTATCAATTCCCCAGCACTCTTGGAAACGACCCAGCAACTAAAGAGTGACCACCGTATTTTCCTTGCCGGACAGATAACCGGAGTTGAAGGATACGTGGAGTCAGCTGCCAGCGGATTTCTGGCTGGCATCGCCGCCACACATTTTGTTCGGAACGAACCTGTTCCGGTGCCGTCGCCGGAAACCGCCCTGGGTGCTTTGATGCATCATATTACCAATGCTGACGTGCGCCATTTCCAGCCGATGAATGTAAACTACGGACTCTTCCCTGAGTTGCCGGGAAGGGTCAAAAAGAAAGAACGGCGTCAAAAACTAGCGGAGCGGGCATTGGCGGCACTTGAAGAGTGGAAACAAAATTTATGAAGCGCGGCATCGCAGAATTGGGTAAAACAGATTCTTGATTAAATGACTTGATAAGCACCGGCCTGATTGTTTACTATTAGAAAGTGCAAGATATTCTCAGTACCTCGGTTGCTCTGTATTTGTAAGAAGGATTTTTAAATGGCTAACAAAAATATCGATCCCATCAAGCGGGTTGAAGACCAGCTGAAGAAATGTGTCAAGTGCGGTGCCTGTCGTACTAACTGCCCGGCTTTTGCCGCATTTCAACGTGAACCGGCGGTAGCCCGCGGCAAGGTGGCGTTGGCCCAGCATATTCTGACAGATGATATTGATCTTGATGACCAGACCTATCTGGCCATGTCCAAATGTCTGCTTTGTGGCAGTTGCGTAGAAAAATGCCCCAATGATGTACCGACGGATGAGATTGTTATTGCTGCCCGTGAGTCACTCGCACAGAAACGTGGTCTGACAACATTTCATGCTGCGGTTGGTCAGGTCATTAAGAACAGAGGTCGCATGAAGATGGGGGCCAAGATGGCTTCGCTTTTGGGGCCGCTCTTTTTCAAGAAAGTCCCCGAAACATCCGGTCTCCGTTTGCGTTTTCCGGTACCATTCATCGGCTCCAAGCGCCATATACCCGAAATAGCTAAACACAGTTTTATTGATCAGCATCCTGAAGTTATTCCGGGGGAACCGGGCAAACCGCGCATCGCTTTTTTTGTTGGTTGTATGACCAATTTTGTTTATACCGATGTGGGCGAGGCGGC
>JAQUCQ010000093.1 GCA_028686145.1 Desulfuromonadaceae bacterium
GGAATATCCTCTTCTATGAAACGCTCAATATCGCTGTCAGAAAGACACGTGAACATATGATCCCTTTCCGTGATTCGTTATAGTTAAGACCATACAACGATGTGCCACAAAAAAGGGACAGCACCATTGATGTCCCTTTATCTACTATCAGCTGACGCCGATGATGACGCTTGAAGCTTTAAACAAGGTGCAGGCATGGCCTCCGACTTTCAGTTCAAGACGCTTGGCGCTGTCATGGGTAATCACGGCGCTCACGGTATTGCCACCGCCGATTTCCACATCCACCTCGGTGTTAACCGGTCCCTCGATGATCTTGGTAACGGTCCCGCAGAATATATTGCGGGCACTGAGCTTTGCGTCATGCAGGTCGGTACCGATGATAACGGAACTGGCCTTGACGATGGCGTAGGCCTCATTGCCGGTACTGAGCCCCAGATTGTCGATGGCACCATTGGTAACGACGGCTGTCAATGGAACACCGCCTTTAAGAGACAGGGTTACTTCCGCGTTGACCGCGCCTTTGGTGATGGCGGTTACGGTGCCGGTAAATGTGTTACGTGCACTGACTTTCATGGATATCCTCCGCAAGAATTTGTACAGGCTCTCGGTATCGCCGAGCCTGTTTTCCAGGTTGTCCAGGAATTTACGATGTTCTTCCTGGATGGCATTATACTGCGTGATTATTTTTTTCCCTTCGGCGGTAAGGCTGGTGCCACCGCCCCCTTTGCCACCGGTCAAACGATCGACCAGCGGCTTTTCCGCCAGGTTATTGATCAAGTTGACCGTATCCCAGGCGGTCTTGTAACTGATGCCGACAGCTTTGGCGGCTCTGGTGATCGACCCGAGTTCATCAATCTTTTCCAGCAACGCGATCCGGTCGCCACCAAGAAATTTATGATCTTCCCTGTTGAGCCAGAGATTTCCCGTGAGACCAATGGTACCGGTAGTACGTTTCGTTGAAGTCGCATCCATAGTACAAATCCTTACCAAACAAAATTACTGACGACTCATGACTAATAATATTAGCCGATGATCTCGTATTGTAAAGATTTATATATCGAACTGATATACCGTTACACATCAGCACATGAGCACTGCTGCACAATTATTGGGCAGATACTAATCAGAACAGCATCTGTACCTGAAATCTTACCTGCTGGTCGTCGGTTGCATGTGGCCTCTTGTTAAAAAAGATGGCTGCCTGCTTATGGATACTTGTATAATGAGCGAGGGATTATTTATGATCGCTATATCTAGCATTACATAACGCGTGCCAATGTGCATCAAAATAAATATGCTGTTAAAACAAGGTGTTTGAATTTTTGATTCAAGCGGCAGAGTTCATACTGCCGTAACTTTTAGCAGAAATTGAGGTGATGCTCGGGAAGTAGTCAGAATGCAAATCACCGCATCTACTGTCCAATGTTGCTTTTGCCTCCCCCCGACAAGCGAGATCACGGGTGATGGTAGCACTCTAGCCTTGATAAATGCGAAAGGTTAACGATTTGGAGCAGCACTTGAAGGCAAGAATGCGTTCACAATGATACAAGAAATTAGCGGTGTACCAGACATTGGAAAGACCTTTGCTGAGAAGAAGTTTGCTGCAGAACAGTTGCTAGATTTAAGAGAATCTAAACATGCTCAAACTTTTAGAGACTGGATAGGATCTGGTTCAGAAAACGAGCCCTCTTGTGAGATTTCCTATTCCAAAAATGAGTGGTCGTGATAGGAATAGGCCGTGTTCATGCGGAAGCGGAAAAAAATATACACACTGTTGTAGCTAACGCACTAATGAATCGATCAGGCATAACAAGGAAGTTTCACCCGCCCAAAAGACGGCGGGGCAACTCCATGCCCGTTTGTCAATTAATAAGGAAAATTCACTGGGATCCTCTACCTGACCGTAAAACCGTCAGATCAGCGCCCACAGCGCTAGAATTTTAGGAGTATTCAAATGGAATTAAAACCATTTCGGCTCGAGCGGTATTTCGCAAAATACGAGTTTACGGCACCGCACCTTCTTTGTTGCTCCGATTGCGAGAGCCTCGCTGTGGGAGATTTGCTTAAGTTTGAACAAAATGCTCACGAAGAATTATCATCTCTCTGGCTTGGATATACCGAATCGCTTGGCAGCCCCGAACTTCGGACACAAATCGCCACTCTTTACCAAAACATCTCATCAACGCAGATTCTTGTTCACTCCGGTGCCGAAGAAGCAATATTCAACTTTATGAATGTTGCTCTTGCGACCGGTGACCACATCATCGTCCATACTCCGTACTATCAGTCTCTCGGAGATGTGGCACGCAGTATTGGTGCGAACGTAACGGAATGGAAGGGCAATCCCAATTGCGCTTGGGAATTAGACTTACAGTTTCTCAAAGAGAATGTAACGGAGAGGACAAAGGTTGTTGTTGTCAACTTTCCGCACAACCCAACAGGATACCTGCCCAATCCCGAGTTTCTTCATGAATTATCAAACCTTTCGAATAAATGGGGGTTTATTGTTTTTTCCGACGAAGTCTATCGAGGGCTGGAATACAACTCCACTGAATGTTTGCCGACGTTCGCGGATATCAACGAACGAGGAATATCACTCGGAGTTATGTCCAAAAGCTACGGGCTCGCCGGCTTGCGCATCGGGTGGATAGCTACTCGTAACAAAAGGCTGTTTGACGCACTTGCTGCGTTTAAAGACTACACAACGATTTGCAATAGTGCCCCAAGTGAGTATCTTGCGACCCTCGCCTTGTGCCATCGCCATTCAATCATTGGACGAAATCTGGGAATTATCCGGCGCAACCTGAGCATGCTCACATCGTTCTTCTCCCGGCATCAAGATTTTTTTGAGTGGCATGAGCCGAAGGCAGGTCCAATTGCCTTTCCACGTTACCTGGGGGGCTCGGTCGAACAATTCTGTGATGATCTGGTGCGCCACGCCGGAGTCTTACTGCTTCCGGGTACGCTCTACGACGACGAGAGCGATTGTTTCCGCATAGGGTTTGGAAGAAGCAATTTTACAGAGTGTTTGCTAACGCTGGAGCAGTTTTTAGTAAATTACAAGTAAAAGCCTGAGGTTTGCCGCCCAACGAATTACCTGTAGCCAGGAGGAGATCCGGGGTCAGACCCGTACAGTTTTTAGCGGCATAAAACAGCCGTTAGCCTAATCGCCTGAAAGCCGATGCCTTTATGGCCGCAAATACGGTGCTGCCGACGGCAATATCCAGTTCGCCAACCACTTGATGGACAACTTCCGCCACCAAACGTTCGTCGCCACAGCCAAGCTCTATTCCAACCTTGCCATTCGATTCAAAAATTCCGGTCACGACACACTGCAGAAGATTTCTTGCACTGATCGCTTCAGGATGGCGTTTGAAAAGAATGATGTCTTTAGAAGAAAGTTCAAAAAGCAAGTCAGGCTGATCATTTTTCCCGGATATGAACAGTGTGGTATTACCCCAAAGATACACGCACATATCCTCAAGCTGATGTGATAAAGCCAATTTCAAGAGATTGACATAGCCAGCCGGATTCAACCCCATGCAGATTCTGGAAAGATTTTCCGGAGTAGTCTCTTCAATAATACGCCCCTGTTCAATGCTGAGCACCTGATGTGTCATAAGGCGCATTTCAAGGATTGAGTGTGAGATAAAAAGATAGGGGATGGCAAAGATCTCGCAGGCGGATTTCAGATAGCTGATGATCTGGAACCTGAGCGTATCATCCAAACCTGACAGTGGTTCATCCATCAAAAGCAGGCGCGGGTTGGAGAGCACCGCCCGGCCGATGGCCACCCGTTGTTTCTCTCCGCCGGAAAGGTTATTGACGCCACGGTCGAGGAGATGGTTGATGCGGAGAACGTCTGCCAGAGTATCAAAATCGATAGTACGATTGCCTGCCATGGATCGTTTGAAACCGTAAAGAAGATTGTTTTTTACATTCAAATGCGGAAACAGGAGGGGGCGCTGAAAAATAATCCCGATGCGCCGTTTGTCAGGAGAAACGTTAATTCTCCTGCTTGTGTCATACAGCAGATTCCCATTCAGAACGATTCGTCCGCTCTCCGCCTGCTGCAATCCGGCAATAAGGCTGACCAGGGTAGATTTGCCGCTGCCGGAAGGGCCGAACACGCCGATGCTGTTGCCACGCAGCGTGCTATCGACATCGAGCGTGAACGAACCAAAATTCTTCTGTAGAGCGATGTGTAGTTCCATATCAATTTGCCCGCATGATTCGTTTGCACAGGTATTCGTGAAACAGCAAGACAACAATTGATATCGAAATTGATACCACACAGAGCATCAAGGCCATTGTATCCCCGCTCGGAGAGGCGGCGTATTCAAAGATTGCCATGGGAATCGTCTGGGTCACTCCGGGGATATTGCCTGCCACAATGATTGTTGCACCGAATTCGCCCAGTCCGCGGGCAAACATGAGCGATGATCCGGCAATGAGCCCACGCATGGAAAGCGGGAGAATGACCGTCAGAATCGCATTGAGCCTGGTTGCGCCAAGCGTTCGCGCCGCGTGAACCAGATCCGGATCAATCGATTCCATCGCAAGGCGGATTGATCGTACCATCAGGGGAAAGCCTACCACGGCCGTGGCGATAACAGCGGCCCGCCAGGTAAAGATCACCCTGATGCCGATGCTGTCCAGAAGTTGGCCTAAAAAGCCGTTACTCCCAAGCAGCAACAGCAGGAGATAGCCGATAACAACCGGAGGCAGGGTCAACGGAAGATTGGTCATAACCTCAAGCGCCACTTTGCCACGGAAGCGGCCATAGGTTATAAGCCACGCCACAGCGAATCCGAAGGGAAGCGACAGCACAGTGGCAGTAACCGCTACTTTGATCGAGAGCAGAATGGCATTGTAATCGGAAGATGCAAGGGTAAACACGGTATAGGCCTTTGCTATAAAATAATTCAATTCGGTCAGGATGTGGGGGATGTCTTGGCTGTAGCTCTTGTGATGGAAGTACCATTTTTACAGGGAAGAGGGAGCTCAGCTTCTCCCTCTTCCCCGTTTATGCACCGTGGTTGATCAGAACACCATCTGGAGTTGTACACGTGCCTGATTGTCATCAGTCGGCTGAGTGCCGCTTGTCGAGGCAATTGCCGATTGTTTGTGAATCGCTGTATAATCGGCCTGCAGCTTCAGGTTATGTTGCTTGATATACCACGAAACCGCCATGCTGTTCTCGATCCAATGGTCATTGCCGACATCTCTGTTTGGATCCAGGTAGGCGTACCGGTAGGCAAGCTCAACTGTCTTGGGGATTATCATGTAACCAGCCTGAGCGTAAAAGCCCAAAGCGCGCTGTTTGTAGTTGTTTCGCTGCATATCACCCTCACCGGTCATACATTCTCCGGTCAGTGAGAGCCCACGCCATTTGAATGCGGTATCCAGGCTGACCAGGTTAAAATCAATATTTTCCTTACTCGTTGCGTTGACCGAACCTTTATTATTGAGTGAGAACCAGCCGGTCTTCTTTTTTAGAAAGCCGAGACTGTTCTTTGTGTTTGCGGTGCTAGCCTCACTTTCAGTGACCGTATTGCGGTAGAAACTTGAGCCGATTGACAGGAGCGGTTTTTCACTGTTCTCAACATCTGATTCCGAGTTTTTCATCACCCCGAACGGGTTGACGGTGATGCGTGCTGCAAAGGCATTGTTCTCGGTAGAACGCACATAATTTTGCCCCAATCCGCCGCTTGCACCAACATCGTAGGTAAAGAGTCCCTTGGCTATTTTGCCGCTAAGATTCACACCGGTATCATAGGTCGGTGCAAAGGCCACCGTTACATGAGACTGATCGACAAACTGCAGGGAAGTTGACGAAGTCAGCCATTGCCTGCCAAATTGCACCTTGGCTTGGCCGGCACGGATCTGAAGTTCATCGCGCCACTTATAGTTTACCCAGGCATTTTCCAAAAGCCCGCCATTTTTAGTTGCACCACCGGAGATATTGGAAAAATTCGTAGTCAGGTTATAGGTAACATCCTTGGAAAAGGCATGCCCGCTTACCGTCAGTTTGGCGCGCTTTACTTCGAACTGACTGGAGTTTTTTTGTGTCGGCGCTCCATTGACATCATCATAATTCAGAAAGCTATACCTCGCCTGCATAAAACCGCCGATACTGGTGCTGAACTTACCGTCAGCCGATGTTAAATTGATCCCTGTTCCCGGCTTATATTTGACGGTAGCGCTTTTCATAACCTCTTGGTAATCTTCTTCGGAAATCACCCCTTTTTCCTTCAAGACATCTTCAAGACTCTTGGCAGAAACCGTTCCTGCCTGGGACGTGATCATAAGCAACCCAACTGCAATGCCTAACCTTTTCATTAAACTCTCCCTTTTGACTAATTTGAATTTTGGCTCTCTATGCCAACCGATATAAACAGTTCTATATAACGATGTGTAGTAAAAATTTATTGGACTTCAAATCCGTGCTTTTTCAGAATATTCTTTGCTTCAATCGATTTCAGGAAATTGTAAAACGTCATAATTTCATCTCTTTTTGCGCCCGTGGTTGTCACGGCCATCATGTAGACCACCCGTGGATACAAATCCGTGGGCACGCTAAATAGAATTTTTGCATTTTGGGCCATCATGGCGTCAGTCCTATACACAAATGCGCCATCAACTTCTCCCCTATCCGCATACATCATGCAATCACGTACATCACGCGCCATAACCAATTTTTTCTCCAAAGCCTTCTCGATTCCCGCCTTTCTGATCGCATGCATTGCATAGTCACCGGCCGGCACGAACTTCGGGCTTCCTAAGGCGATCTTGTCAAGCCTGGCAATATCCTGCATCCCCTGGATGCTGCCTTTGTCCGCATGCCGCGGTATCCCGGCAAAGACAAGAGTGTTATAAGCAAAAGCGCCAACAGTGGACGCATCGACATGCTTCTTGCTCTTCATGTACTCCATCCACTCAAGATTGGCCACAAAGACGACATCAACCTTCAAACCGTTGTCCATCTGCTTGGCAAGCGCCCCGGAAGCAAGATAGCTTTTAGTAATGGTAACTTCGGGATTTTTTACCGAATAACTGGCAGACAGCTCATTCAAAACATCCTTCAAGCCAACTCCGGCTCCGATGGCAATGTCATTAGCATGAGCGCAGTAAGGCAGCAGGATCAAGTAAATGGTGAAAATCAGTTTTTTCATTGAATACACTCCTCTAAGAAATTTTCCGTGTAATGTGCCTTACAAATCCACGGGGCAGACGAGCTTCTGAGCACATCTTGCAATTGATCAATTATTGTTCCCACAGCGACACGGCTCCCGGTCTTCATGGGATGAATATGGCGTGACACCAGTTTTGCAGCTGCCGGCCCGTTAATCTCCTTTGCACAGACGATGGCGCACTCTTTTAGTGCTTCAACCCTGGCGTTAATTTTGTCGTCCTCGTTGACGGCATCCTCTCTGATAAAAACGGTTGTCACATAATATGACTCTTCCGGGCCTATATCCCACACCGAGTAGCTACTGGCCTTGCGAAAGTTTTCGTCAATAACTGCACCATTTGAGGTTGTAAATGCGACTTTCATAACCATCTCCTGCGCGGCACGTTATTTTGCTGGTTCACCCGGCATCAATCCATGCCGAAAGGTGAACACCGCACGCCGTTGTGCGGCGTCGGTGACGTCATTGTCTCTATATGCCAGGCAACCGCCTTGGTTCCCGGCGAGGACTGCCAAAGGTCATAAATTTCTTAATGTTGAGTTTTATGACCAGCAGACATCGTATTTTTGATTCTGCAACCAATGGCTAGCGGGAGTACCTGCCTGTGACGCCTGAATGCGTCTTCGCTATTCCGGCCGTCAGTTATAATTACGTCTTCATGGGTATAACGGGTAAGCGCAAAGCTTTTGCCGTTCTCTCGCAAAAAGACTTCTATCGAGAAATCTATCCCCAAAATGGTAACTTTCGACTTTCTAACCATTTCTGAATATTCCAGTTCCATACGGCTTCACCTTAAGTGGTAAGGGTACAAATATCCGGTATGCATTTGATTATAACGCCAGACCGAGCTCAATTCAGAGACATGGCAGCTTCTGCCCACCTACCGTTGTATAACTAACTACATAATGCATGCCAAAAACCAATCACCACATAACATACTGTAATAACTTGGTTTAAATATAAAGACAGGCAGGACGCTATATTTTTAGCTATATAACGATGCATGCTGTTTAAAAACAATGCACTGACATGAGGCAGGAAGCAGTAAAAGAGAGGGCAAAAGGTGGGATTGAACAAGAGTTATAGCAACAAGATATTAGGCCAGCAGCGGTGTGTGCGAAATCCGTTCACCGTTCCGTAATGCATTCCGAACAGCTCCCAGCTTGGCATCCATCTCTTCAAACAAAGCAAGATTAGCCCGTTCGCTATTGCTGGTCTCAATTATGGCACTGATACCGCCGTTTTTGAAAACCAGACGCCGGTCTCCCATCAGGGCCAGGATCGGATCATGGGTGGCCATGAGCACGATCTTACGCTTGTCCACCAGGGTGTGCACCGCCCGCTTGCGGTCAATACCGGCATTCTCAATCTCGTCGATCAGGACAATGGGCGACGTGCTGAGACAGGAGGTGTCGGCAATCATCAAGGCGCGTGACTGCCCTCCTGAAAGAGCCGTAACCGGCGTCTGTGGTGTGAATTTTTCCCCGGCCAGATCGTTGGCCAGCTTGATGATGGCAGCGGTTACTGAGGGAATATCATCAACCATCCGGCTTTCGGCGTGCATGGTGATGAATTCCTCCACGGTAAGATCCATGACGAAATTCATGTTCTGTGAAAGTTGCGCGACCAGTTTATGCTCGATGGAAAAACGCTGGGACGGATCGGGCGCGGCGCCGTTAATCAGAATGGTGCGCCCGGTAGGCGTGTCTCCCTGGGCCATCCATTCGATGTCAGCCAGAAAACGGCTTTTACCCGAACCGGTCGGACCAACGATACAGATCACCTCACCCGGTTTCACGGTCAAGTCAAACTCCTCCGCTCGGCCGCTCTTGTCATGTCCGCCCCGGATGGTGATGGATTCGATGTGGGCGTTGTCGATGCCGCTCTTCAGATTTTCCAGCAGTTCCATAAAAGCCGTGAAACGTTCGGCCAGAGTTTGCCGCTCAAGTCCCAGATCCTCAAGCAGTTCCGCGTCCAGAGAGGCGAAATAATCCGCCGTACTGATCTCTTCGGCCGGCAGTTCCAACCCGAGCGAACTGAAGAAATCCCCGGCAAAAGGCGCCAGGCGAAGAAGTTCAGCCGTTGGCAGGGAAAGCAGCTCCCTATTTTCTGTATCAATCAACATCGGCATCCTTTATTTGAAATCCATCTTTTTGACGTTGCCCATCTGGAAATCGCTACCGATCTTGCGTTGGCCGAGGCAATAGGAGCAGAGGGCCGCTGGCATACTGAAGCGGAGCAACCGCCCATCCAAATCGGGAGTTTCCGGCGCATTGAGCAACAGTTTGCCCAGTTCGTGCCCCCCCTGGCCGGTCAGGCCGTTGACGTTAATGATGGTGCCGTTGGCGTTGACCTGACGTACGCGGTAGGAAAACACTTCGCGCTCGGCCTGCGAGACAATATCCCCCTTGGTGATGACCACCACATCGGACATTTTCAGCATCGGCCCGATCTTCTTGGGGGTATCAACCCCGCTCAGGTTGTCGATTACGCAGACCGCCAATACCCCCTGAATATGCGGGGCGCAACGGTTGCAAAGCCCGGCGCTCTCGATCACCAGCAGATCAAAACCTTTTTCCGCCCCCCAGGAGAGACAATCGCTGACATTGCTGACAAAGAAATGGTCGGGACAGAGATTGCCCGACAAGCCGCTCATGACTGCTACTCCCTGTTTTTCATACACCGATTGGTCCTGGGTGGAAAGACTGTCGAACTTCACGACGCCAACGTGCACACCTTCCCGCTGCAACGCCGCGATGGCCTTGATCGTCACGGCGGTCTTGCCCGACGACGGAGGGCCGGCTATCGTGATCAGCTTCATTGCGGCTCCCCACGGAACGCCTGCAAAAAGGAAGCATTGGTGTCGGCAATCAAAGCCTTGAGGTCATTGTTTTTGACATAATCCCAGCCGATCCACTTAAAGGTGGCACTCTCCGGCAGGCGGTTGTCAACCTCGGGATGCACGGCCGGAAAAGCCGCTCCAGCACAGATTGCCGCCACTTCAGGGCCGTTCAGGAAATCGATCAGGTTGCGCAGTTCCTCGCGCTTATCCGCCTTGACCAGCATGGTGAC
>JAQUCQ010000094.1 GCA_028686145.1 Desulfuromonadaceae bacterium
CCCCCAGTTCAGGTTGACCGGATTTTCTACCGTACCGCGAAGATAGTTGGCGTTGGGAGCGCCGATGCCGATTCCCGAAAATATGGTTTGTGGCGAAAGTGTCGTGCACAGTTTTTCAATTGCGTCATAAAGGCGGGAAACCAGAGACTCTGCCGGCTGATGGGCCAATGTGGCCAGAGTTTCCTCAGATAGCAGGGCGCCGTGACGATCAATAAAACCGAAAGAAGTGGTCGTGCCGCCGATATCTATGCCAATCACGCACTCGTTCGTCTGCATGGTTGCTCCTTAAAAGCTATCTTCTGTGAGGGGCGGCCAAGACGTTTAACAGCCATCTACCGTGATGATGATATGGTTTGGGAGTGAGTATGCAACCAAATTGAAGAATGGTTATTTAACGGTATAGTTCACCATGCCACCTGCACAATTGTAATCAACCTCACGCGTAACCATCCGCGATATTTTGCCGGTAACGACATTAATTTTACGCACAAAAATGATAATTTTATTGTTTAGATAGCTGTATGTTCCAACGATGGCCTCGGTTTGATCATAATCATCCTTTTTAATCGCTGTAACCTTTCTCGACAGTACCACCAAACCTTTCTCATTCAGGTTGAAAAATTTGGCAAACTCGACCTGCGTAATTTTCGTCCCGCATACGGAACTCAGACTGCCACGCATCAGCTCACCCATCAACAGACCTTGTGATGCAGGAGTGAATGATTGAATATCGACAAAATCCGTGACAAGTATGGAATAATTATTCTTATCACTGGCAGCGTGACATCCGTAATTTTTGTCTGACTTGTCTGCGGATGCAAGCACACCTTCAGTACCGCACGGTTCAGTACAAAGATCTCGTGCAATATCATTGAACAGCGGTTTCAACTCTGTTGATTCCAAAAGCTGGTTAAATGATTTGCCGTAGCAGGTACCATACCGTACAGCCGGAATGTTTTGAGCACATCCGGTAAGTAATAGTGCACAAAGAAGGGAGGTAGCCAATACGCTGGATAGTATCTTCATTTTATTTGATCCCATCACTGACAATCTTCATTGGTTTACCGCTTCTTTCAGTTGGGGGCGATGCATCGGGTACCCCGCTTATCTGGATATATGTCTGGGCCGATGAAATAACCAGGCCGGTATTGACGTCAATGACACGGGCATTAATGGTGAGATTGCCTTCTGCAACAGAATAGGTACCGGTAACTATGCCACCTATCTTATATTCGTCCTTCAATTTGCTGATATCCCTGCTCAGGGAAAACTCCCCGGCGGCATTAATATCAACCCCTTTAGTGAGGCGTATTTCAAGTATCTGCCATTTATGAAGCTGCAAGCCATACATCAGATTCTCGGAAATAAGGCGGCCAAGAGCAGTTGTATCATCGAGTTTGTCAAGATTTGTGAAAGTTGTAACAACGTAGGGGCCCGAAAGACTATTTGCAGCAAGGTTCTTATCAAGCTGATCGGCAAGGTTTTTCATCCGAATATTAAATCCTCCGACGGATGGAAGGGCAACATGGCTTTCTATTGAAACTTTGCTGCCAGTAGCGGTGGGTGCTGCACAGCCAGTTATAAGAAAATTAGCTGACAGGGCCATTATAATTCCCAGTAATCTCTTCATCATTTACCCCTTGACGACTTTCTTCATGTGGTGCGCAGTCAGATGGATCTGCAACGGGCCAATATTTTACTCGATCTTTATATCATCTAATCGTTAACTCTGTAAAGGGCACTTACAGGGAAGAAGGTTGCTGCCACCTGAACCAAGAAAAATATCTCGCTATCGTACTTTCTCTGTGGCAAAATTACCTTTCAAAAACTTTTTATTCTGATTATTTAAACAGATTAAAATATGAAAGCCGTCCGTTTAGGTAGTTATGCTGCTTGCATGCCAAAGGTATCTTATGTCAGAGTACAAACCCAGGTTGCCCGCATCAATCTCGGCAAAGCCTGCCTTCATTTGCCTCTGTGCCATTATGCAGAGACACAACAGCAATGAGAAGAATCACTAAATTAATTGGCGTATTCAGCCGATAAATTTAGTAGAATGATTGTCGAACAACTAATAATGGGAGATGCGTCATGGCAGATTTTGTGACAGGCTCAAACAACGACCCTTTTGCGGTTACCGGTCAGGATACGAGCGGCACGCGCAAGCAAATTGCACAGTATGCCATTGCGCAGGCTGCAACCTATATGCAGAACAATCAAAACGATCAGGCGATCGGAGCATTTAAAAAGGCTCTGGCCTTGGATCCACAGAACGCCACCGCCTACAACTACATTGGCCAGATATACCTGTCACAAGGAAAGAACGCCGATGCCATCAAGGCATACAAGCAGCTGGTGCGGATACAATCTAACTTGTCTATCGCGGATAATTCGTCCAGTGCCCCTTCTGAAGAGAGTGCCCACATCAGCCTCGGAAATGCCTACCTGCAGGATAAACAATACACCGCCTCTGAAAAAGAGTTTAAAACCGCCGGGAATCTGGACCCTCAGAATCCCCTTCCTCCGTATACCCTTGGTTTGCAGTACGCCAATACAAATCGTTTGCCAGAAGCAGAAACACAGCTTCTGAAAGTTAAGAAAATTTCTCCCAATGACGGCAACGTCTATTATGCCCTCGGCATGGTCTATAATAAACAGGGCCGCTCTGAGGAAGCGGCGGCAAGTCTCGAAAAAGCTCTGACTCTGAAACCGGGCTTGAGCGCTGCAAATTACGAACTCGGGGTGGCCTATGATGCTTTGGGCAGAACGGAAGATGCCCGGAATCAACTTTCGATACTGCAGAGTTCCTCTGACACGGCAAATACACTAAATCTTCAAACTCTTCTCAATAAGCCGGGCATGAGCTACATGGACGATAAAAAAAGCGGTGGTTTTTCAGACTATCTCGGCCCAGGCGTCCCGCTCTGGATGCTTGATCCCACGCTGCTTACGAAGCCCGGTTCGACCAAAACATTTTCCATCACGATTGGATTCAATACAGCGATGGATGCGGCGTCCGTTACCAATACGCAGAACTGGTCCATATCGCGGGCAAACGGTCCCGGAGGCGGATATTACAACAATACCATGCCATTGACCTCGAAAGATGTTGCCCTGCCCGGCAACCCCTTATCGGTAAGTTATAATTCTGTTACACAGGAAGCGACGTTGATGTTCAGTCTTAATCAAAATTCATCAGGAGATGCTGTCATCGATCAGAGTCATATTGTCTTCAAATTCAACGGTACGGATGCCTTGGGAAGATCCATGGACACGTCAGCTAATGAGATAGACGGCAATAGCATAGTTCCATTCTGATTGTTAGATTGAAGAGAGTCTGGATTGCCAATTTAAATAAATGTTGAGGGAGACGTATGCCGAAGTTCACCAATCAAGATTTTATTTTAATCGAAGGTGCCGCAACCTATGAACGGATTCTGGCGGATGTGCGTGAGGTCGAGGCCGAAGAAGGTCTTCGTCATATTCAGGACTTCCTGAAAATATATCCCGACTTTGCCCGCGCCCACAACGACCTGGCGGTTATGTATTATCAGGCTGGTAATTCTCTCAAGGCGTTGGCTCATTATGAAAAAGCCCATAAGCTTGATCCAGGCAACATTACCTACCGTAAAAACCTGGCTGATTTTTATTTTGTCGAGCTGGAGTGGACGGGTGAAGCGATTCACACCTATCTGGATATTCTCAAGGACAATCCTTTTGATATAGAAGCGCTGAATGCCCTGGGAACCATCAGCCTGCAGATAGGCCGCAAGGAACAGGCCCGCCAGTATTTTTCTCGTACCTTGCAGCTTGATTCCAGTAATCATGATGCGCGGCAGGCCTTGCAGCAACTGCCATCCCCAGCGTCAGCCTCTGATTCAGTACAGATTCCGCAAGCCCCCACGCAGGTCAGTCGCGCGGCGGAAACCCCACCGGTCGTCCCGGCAACCCCGGCATTCCAGAATCTTTTTAACCTTGCGTCGCCCGAGTCGGCCCGATCTCCTGAGGCACTCTGCCGGGATGCCATTAGTCTCGTCAATGCTGATAAGCCTGACGAGGCTATTCAATTGCTGGAAAAGGTTGTAGCTCAAGACCCGAATAATGCACTGGCTCACAACGACCTGGGTGTTCTTTATCAAAAAAGAGGCGACCTTCAGAAATCGCGGCAGCATCATGAAACGGCAGCTCGACTGCAACCGGCAAACACGATCTATCAGAAAAACCTGGCGGACCTGCTGTGCAGCGAATTTGGAGAATTGGAAGGGGCGTTAACAATATATGTCAAACTCTTTGCTGAAAACCGATACGATATCGAGCTTCTCAAGGCTATAGCCCAGATCTGTCTTGAAGTGGACAAACCCGACGATGCACGATTCTTTCTGGAACGTGTTGTTGCAGCTAAGCCGTGGGATCTCGAAGCAGGCGAAGCGTTACGTGCCATAAAATTGACAATTTCCGGAAATATTTAAGCATGAAGGTTTCAATGCCCCGTGGTCGGGCTCATGGTTGGGGGATCGCAGGTGAATATCTGACCAGAGAAATCGCCAAGCTGCCGTATCTGGAAGGTGTCACTCTCCACTGCATCAGCGGCCATGATTTCCGCCCGATGAATCCCGCCGACTGGAACAGTATCAATATCGGCTACTGTTTTTTTGAAAATGACATAGAAGCATTGCGGCATACGCGCCGGGCGGCACGAGAATGGGATTTCATCGTGGCCGGTTCATCCTGGTGCGAGTATCAACTGCGTATCGGTGGTGTTCGCACTACATCAACGATCCTTCAGGGGATCGACCCCGTCAACTTTTTTCCTGTGCCTCACCGTAACGACGATGGTCGCTTCATTGTGTTTTCAGGTGGTAAGTTTGAATTCCGCAAGGGGCAGGATCTGGTCATTGCCGCCATGCGGGTCTTCATGCAGCGTCACCAAGATGTGTATCTGGCCTGTTCATGGAACAACCAGTGGCCCTTTTCGCTTGCGACGATGGTCCATTCTCCCCTTATAACATTCAACCCATCGAACGAAGATTGCACAACCATTCTGCAGCACACTCTCCATGAGAACGGCATTCCTCCGGAACGGGTCTATCTGGCGCCGCTGATTGACAATTCTCTGATCAGGCAGATTTATCAGCAGACCGACATCGGCATTTTCCCCAACCGCTGTGAAGGCGGCAACAACATGGTCATGTGTGAATACATGGCCTGTGGTCGCACAGTTATAGCCAGCGATGCCACAGGGCATGCTGATGTTATCACTGCTCACAATGCCTTTCCCTTATCGAGCTATTCACCAGTTTTAGTCAAGGATGCGACTGGTCAACCATCCGCTATCTGGCACGAAGCCTCAGTGGCAGAGATCATTGAACAGTTAGAGATTGCATATCAAAGCCGGGATACGTGTGCTCAAAAAGAGTTGGTTGCAGCTGAAGATATGAAACAACTTACATGGAATGAGGCGGCACGAAAATTCCACGCGACTGGATCAAAAATTGCCGATGTGGTGTCAAGGACCCGTTTGCCAGGCTTGTAGCAGTAGGGTGCGTTAGTTTCTATTTCAGGATAGCCCCAGGAGAATGTTTGTTCATGGAGATTACATCAAGTCAGCTTACCCGTCTCGTCGCTTTTATCAATAAAATAGAAAGCGAAACCTACCCAGAAACGCCATCCAGTATACATTCTGCAATTACGGCTAAGATGTTAGATATGTTGTTGTGTAAGTATAATATCAGCACGGCTGCACGTATTCTCGATATTGGCTGTGGCCAGGGACCTGCACTGGAAATCTTTCGTGAAAAGGGGTATGTCAACACGGTCGGAATTTCCCTGAATGATGAAGATGTAAGAATTTGCACGGAAAAAGGGCATGACGTGCACAAAATGGATCAATCTTTTCTCGAGTTTCCAGAGGGTTCTTTTGATTTTGTCTGGGCCCGTCATGTAATCGAACACAGTATCTTCCCTTTATTTACCTTAACGACGTTTGCTCGCGTAATTGCTCCTGGTGGGATGCTTTATCTAGAAGCACCAGCTCCGGAGACGGCCTGCCATCATGAAAGAAACCCAAACCACTACAGTGTCCTCAGCCGTGGTACCTGGGTTTCTCTGCTCGAACGTTGTGGTTTTGTTGTTCGTGATGAGGGGAGTTATGAGTTCCAGACTCCAATGGGGCCTGATGAATATTTGGGCTTTATCTGTTCGAAAAATTAATTATTGGTTTCTGTGATGAAATCAATCATGTGGCAAACAAAATGTGCCCACCTTGGGACTAATCCGGGTAATCTACATGGCAGCTACTAACATGTTAAAAGTAAATCTGGATGTGCTGTCTTCTTCAGAAGACAGCGATATTATAGGTCGAATTTCTATACAATTGGATTCAGTCGTAGCAGGAATGAAGTTGCATTTGGACAGAAAAAAATATCTGCAAGCAACCGTTTATGAATGCGTCAATCAGGGCCTATGTTACGAACCTGACTATACAAGCCTTATGATGAAGGTTCTACGACCAGCGGATACAGTCACAGATATTGGCGCAAATATTGGGTATTTTTCATTGCTGGCATCTTCACTTGTAACCGGTTCAGGAAGGGTGGTCGCTCTTGAGCCGGAAAAGGACAATTTTCGCTGTTTATTGAGGAATATTAAGCTCAATGGATTGTCGAATAGAACGGCTCTCAATGTCGCAGCTGGTGACATCAAGAAAGAGGTCGATCTCTTTATCGATCCCTTGAATGACGGTGGTCATTCATTGTGCGGCATAACACCAGAGTCGCGTGAATTGATTGGTGACGGGGCTGTTGCGATAGCAACCGCTCAGATGGACACGTTAGACTCGCTGCTTGCTGCAGAGAATATATCAAACATGAAAATTATTAAGATAGATACTGAAGGATGGGAATTTCATAGCATACAAGGGGCGATTTCTGTAATCAAAAGGTTTTCACCACCTTTTATTCTGGCCGAGATTAATCGGAGTGGTCTTCGCCGTGCCGGTGCGTCCGAACGATACCTGAGATTATTAATGGCAGAGCTTGGCTATTCATTACATATTGCTTCATGTCTGCCAAGCGGCAAGCTTGTTCTGGAATTAGTGCCAAACAATTATTTTGCCGAACCGGAGCTTGAACATTACAATTACAACGCTGTCTTTGTCCGTCCCGAATCATTAACTGACTTTTCTACGTGCTATTACGTCTTTGATTGAAAAGGAACAATTATAGTTATGTCTATTTATACTGGCGGCATTCATGTCTGGTTGGCCTACGTTGCATATCCCGTAACTACGGCTGCGTACTTTGAACGGGCACTCAGACGATGTTGCCGTACCACAACAATCGGTCCGCCACTGCCACACGAGCTGATTGATAAGTGGCAGCTCCAGAACATGAAATTGCCGCTCAAAGAGCAGGATATATCCACCGGGGGAAATCCGGACATGGCTATGGTCATTGCCGGTACGGACCTCGCCAATCAACCTGACCTGTATCTTTGGGTGGAATCGGTTGGCGGTTACTATCCGTTGAATCTGCAGGCGCTTTCCTGTCCTAAAGTCTGCTACCTTATAGATAGCCACCTCAATTTGCCAATGCATCTGGAGTGGGCCAAACAGTTTGATATGGTTTTTATTGCTCAGCGGGAATATCTGGAAGAATTTCGAAAACAGGGCACACGGGTGCATTGGCTTCCCTTAGGTTGTGACCCGGAGGTTCACCAGCGCTTTGAAGCGCCGAAGGTCTATCCTGTCGCCTTTGTTGGCGGGGTCCAGCCCGGATCACGTCGCGAGGCACTGCTCAACAAGCTTGCGAGCCTGGTTCCGGTTCACTACGAGCGGTGTTTCTGGGACGACATGGCCCGGCTCTTTTCCCAATCGCAGATAGTCTTCAACGAGGCGGTCAGGAATGACCTGAATATGCGCGTCTTCGAGGTCATGTCAACCGGTACGCTCCTTTTGTCAGATATCGCCAAAAACAGCGGACAGGACGAACTCTTCCGGGATGGAGAAGACTACGCGGCGTATTGTGATAGCAACATCTGCGATGTTGCCCGATTCTACCTCGAAAACAAAGCGCTCCAGGAACAGATTGCAGCCAGGGGGCAACGTATGGTCCACAATGCCCATACCTATGCGCATCGAGTCGAGGATCTGCTGGCGGTTGCCCTGGGCGGCAAAGCGGATACCTTTTCGGCAATAGAACTGCGCGAACGCTCCTTGGTAGGATTGCCGGCAATAGACGCCGAAATTTCGGCCAACAGTTATATCAGCAGTACCTACAGGAGTTTTATCATCCCGGTACTGGATATGTCACCGGCCAGTGAATACAACATACTTACCCTGCTTAAGGATCTGGAAGAGATTGAAGGTGACGTGATTGTGGTTTTTAATGGCCCGGAAGTTGCCGAACACCTTAAGGGGCATCCTCGCATCACTCGCTATGCCATCATGAAGCAAAATATCGGGGTCGCCCGGGCCTGGAACCTGGGTCTGGAGATAGCCGCAACCCCGACTGCATTTATATTGAATGCCGATCTCCATGTTGAACGGTCCGCCATAGATGCGCTTGAGCAGGCGCTCTATCAACTGCCAGATGCCGCCTGTGTCGGGCCTCAGGGGAGCTTTTTCAACTTTACCCTGGCAAAGGACTATACGTATTTTGATAAAGGTACCTTTGATCGCCCCGTGGAGGTGGATGCTGTTTCGGGCTTCTTTTTTGCTCTTAAGATGGAGCATTTCAATCAAAAGGTCCTCCGCTTCGAGAACGGTTTTACACCCTGCTACTTCGAGGAGTGGGACCTGGGATTGCAGATCAAACGGGCGGGACTTAAAAGCTACATCGTACCGACTAGCGGATATGACCATCACTGGAGCGGCAGCATCAGGGCGTTGCGCGAGATCCGCTTTTATGAAAAAGCCGAGACTGCAGGCGAGATTCTGCAGCGTAACCGACTGCTGTTTTTTAATAAATGGCGGGGGATCGCCGGTCGCGACAATAATTATAGCCTGCTTGAAAGCGGGTTTATGGTTAATTCAATGCGTCATGCCCAATTGTTAGCAGATGAAGGTTGCTTTGAAGAAGCCCGGAAGGTACTTGACGGTGTTGCATTCTGTTGCCAGGAGGACACCGGAATAGCAGCCCTGCAGCGATATATTGATATACTGGCCTGCAAAAACCGGTGAAGCTTATAAATTATACCTGGGAAAAACCTCATTCCGGGTATCGGAGAGACAGCTCAACATCGACCATAAGAAGCTTGTCATTAGGTAATGGAATAAATGTACAATTTCTGGAGTGAATACATATCATCAGATTTAAAAGAGAGGGTTTCATGAGTAAGAACGTACTAATCACCGGTGCAGCCGGTTATTTAGGTTCAATACTGTGCGAACATCTGCTGCGTTCGGGCTACCGCGTTACCGCATTGGATTCCTTGATCTACGGGGAGCAGAATCTTAATCATCTTTGCGCCGATCCGAATTTTGATTTTATCCGCGGTGATGCCCGCGACGAATCGGTGCTGAGGCCGCTTGTCACGAAGGCTGATGTCATCATCCCTCTGGCGGCCATTGTCGGTGCCCCGGCCTGTGATCTCGACCCATACATGGCCACTTCGATCAACCGCGATGCCATCTCTTTGCTCTGCAGGTTGCGCAGCAAGGAACAGTTGGTCATTTATCCCACCACCAATAGTGGCTACGGCACCAAGTCCGGCGATGTGTTCTGCACAGAGGAGTCCTCGCTCGACCCGATCTCGCTCTATGGACGTACCAAGGTTGCGGCAGAAGAGATCGTCCTGTCAGCGGGCAACTCCATCACCCTGCGCCTGGCCACGGTATTCGGCATGTCCCCCCGTCCCCGACTGGACCTGCTGGTCAATCACTTCACCTATGCTGCCTTCTTTGATGGTTATCTGGTTATTTTTGAAAAAGACTTCAAGCGCAACTACGTTCATATCCGCGACGTAGCCGACTGTTTCATCCACTGTATCCAGAATCCGGCTGGAATGATAGGCAGACCATTCAACGTGGGACTTGATGATGCCAACCTCTCCAAGGAGGAGCTCGCTCTCAAAATAAAAGGTCATCTTCCCAAATTCTACCTGCACTTCTCTGAGGTAGGCAGCGACCCGGACAAGCGCAACTATGTTGTATCCAATCAGCGGCTTCGTGAGGCTGGCTTCGAGGCAAAACGCTCACTTGATGACGGCATCCGCGAACTGATCAAAGGGTACCGGT
>JAQUCQ010000095.1 GCA_028686145.1 Desulfuromonadaceae bacterium
CCTCTATACCAAAGCTCGGGACGAGAAAAACTTTATCATGATTGACGCCGGTATGAACGACCTGGCCCGCCCGGCCCTGTATGGTTCATTTCATGGTGTGCTTCCGGTTGTAAAGGACCAGGATGGCATAATTGTCGCCGACATTGTCGGGCCGATCTGCGAGTCGGGAGACTTTCTGGCGAAGGACCGCGAAGTGCCGATGTTCAAGCAGGGTGATCTGATGGCTTTCACGTCGGCAGGAGCATACGGTTTTGCTATGAGCAGCAGCTATAACAGCCGCCCCCGTGTGGCGGAGGTAATGGTAAAGGGTGACCGGTTCGAGGTTGTCCGCGAACGTGAAACAGTTGAAGATCTGGTCAAAGGCGAAAAGATAGCGTCGTTTCTGTAACTTATATCGGGAATCACACGAGGAGGTATTCATTTATGTTCAAGGGAAGCATTGTTGCCATTGTCACGCCGTTCAAGAAAGATGGCGCGGTAGATTTTGAAAAGCTCCGTGAGTTGGTCGAATTCCAGATTGAGAACGGGACCGATGCAATTGTGCCGTGCGGCACTACCGGTGAGTCATCAACTCTTGATTACGACGAGCATCTTGCGGTTGTCAAAACTGTTATTGAACAGGTCGCCAAACGCGTTCCTGTGATAGCCGGTACCGGTTCCAACAGTACGTCGGAAGCCATTGAGATGACCCAGAAGGCCAAGGATGCCGGAGCTGACGGTGCCCTGCTGGTGACCCCCTACTATAACAAGCCGACTCAGGAAGGACTCTATCGTCACTACACGGCAATCGCCAACGCAGTGGCGTTGCCGCAGGTCCTTTACAATGTTCCGGGACGAACCGGCATTAATCTGCTCCCCGAGACAGTGGCCCGGTTGGCAGAGCATGCCACTATTGTTGCCATCAAGGAGGCCACCGGCTCTCTCCAGCAGGCTTCTGAAATCATTGCCCTCTGCGGCGACAAGATCGTCGTCTTTTCAGGCGATGATTTCATTACCTTTCCGATGATGGCATGTGGTGCCAAAGGGATTATCTCCGTGCTGGCTAACATCATGCCCAAAACGGTCGCGGATCTGGTAGACGCATTCTTTGCCGGTGATTACGAAAAAGCGCGGCAGTTGCACCTGCAAACCCTCAAAATCGGCAGTGCCATGTTTATCGAGAGCAATCCGGTGCCGGCCAAGACCGCTCTGGAGCTGATGGGCAAGGCCTCGGCAGATGTCCGTCTGCCGCTTTGTGAAATGGGAGAAGGCAATAAGGCCAAGCTGGCAACGATCATGAAAGAGTATAAGCTGATATAATTTTATTTCTTCCGCTGCCGCCGCAACAGGTACAGAGTAATCAAGACCGTTTCCTCAATGAGATTCACGCCGTTGATGATCGGATTATTCTTTGTTTTTCTTCTGCGGCCTCTGCGGCCAGACAAGAGGTCTTCATATGATTAAAATTGCTGTGTGTGGTGCTGCGGGACGGATGGGGCAGCGCATTATCACCGCCATTATTGAAGCTGAAGGAACAGTGTTTTCCGGCGCGCTCGAACGTCCGGGGCATCCCCAGCTCGGTGAGGATGCGGGGCTTCTGGCCGGCTGCGGCAAGACCGATGTGCATATTACCGACAGTCTCAACGCCGTTGTTGCGGGCTGCGATGTGCTGATAGACTTCACCTCACCCAAAGTGTCGCTCAAAAACCTGGAAATGTGTGCCCTGCACAAGAAGGCCATCGTGATCGGTTCAACCGGCTTTACTCCCGAGGAGCGCGCTCTGGCCGCCGAACTTGCCAAGGATATCCCTGCTGTGCTTGCACCAAACATGTCGGTTGGCGTCAACGTCTGTTTCAAGGTCTTGAAGGATGTGGCCAAGACCTTGGGTGATGATTTTGATGTGGAAATCGTCGAACTGCACCACAATAAGAAAAAAGACGCCCCTTCCGGTACCGCCGTGAGGATGGGCGAGGTGGTGGCGGAAGCCTTGGGTCGTGACTACAACAAGGTGGCCAACTATCACCGCGAAGGGATCTGCGGTGAGCGGACGAAAGAGGAAATCGGCATGCAGACCGTTCGTGGTGGCGACATCATCGGCGAGCACACGGTTTACTTCATCGGCATGGGAGAACGGATCGAAATCAGCCATCGCGCCATGACCCGCGACATGTTCTCGCGCGGTTCGGTTCGCGCCGCCAAGTGGGTGGTCGGCAAGACTCCCGGGCTCTATGACATGCAGGACGTGCTGGGGTTAAAGTAGCAGACGATATACACAGGTAGCTCTTTCGGGTTGGACTCCATTTGCCTATGCTGCATCAAGCCGTGCCTCGGGGAGACGAACTGAAATGGAGCCGATAATTTCATCCTCACGTCACAGCATCACCTTCAGGATGACAGTAACGATCTGTTCGTTCCTGATTCTGTTCCAGATCATACTGGCAGTGCTGACTCTTGTGTATTTAAAGCGGGAACTTAAACAGGTCGTATCTTCCCAACAGTTTAACCTCTTGACTGTTGTGACGCAAAATGTCGACCAGAAGCTCACATCGTCCCTGAAGCAGGTTGATGATGTCTCGCGGCTCGTCACCCCGGCAATGGTACGCGACGACAACGCGGCACAGCGTTTTCTGGATAATCTCCCCGGCACACACAGCCTCTTTGATAACGGCCTGTTTCTCTTCTCGCCGGAAGGGAAACTCATCGCCGAATCGCCGTATCGTCCGAATCGGCGTGGCCGGGATATCTCCTATCGCGACTATTTCAAGTGGGCAGTAGCCTTGGGGCAGCCGACAATTTCGGAACCCTATGTATCGACCCACACCCCCGGTGCGCCATCAATCATATTTACTGCGCCGGTTCGGGACAAGAGCGGGAAGATGATTGCCCTGCTTGGTGGTAGTCTGAACCTGCTGCAAGACAATTTTCTGGGTGAGCTGTCGCGTACCCGCATTGCATCAACCGGCTATCTGTACATCATTACACGCAATAGAATCCTGATCATGCATCCGGATAAGTCGCGCATCATGCAGGCCAGCGAACCACCCGGGTCGAACAAACTTTTTGACAGGGCGCTCAACGGCTTTGAAGGCACCGAAGAGAATAGTAATTCGCGCGGGCTGAAGTCGCTTGCTTCCCTCAAGCATCTGCATGCAAAAGACTGGTTTGTCGGGGCCAACTATCCATTGGATGAGGCCTATGCGCCGATCTGGTATGTGCAGAAATATTTTCTGCTGCTGATTGCCGTCGGTTCGGCGCTTGTCATCATAGTGGTCAGGTTCATGATGGAGCGCTTTACCAGTACGCTGGTGCGGTTTGCCGATCACGTGAAAAATATTTCCGCCAAACATGGCGAAGAGCGTCTCTTTATTACCGATTCCGATGATGAGATCGGTCTCCTGGCCCGGACTTTTAATACGATGGTCCAGCTTGAAGACCAAAAGAGTGAGGAGTTGGTCCATGCCAGCACCCACGATGCCCTGACCGGTCTTTATAATCGCGCCTATTTCGACAGTGAGCTGGAACGCCTTGCTCGCGGCCGTCAACTGCCGATCTCGGTAGTGGTGGCCGATATCGACGGCCTCAAAAGATGTAACGACTCTATCGGCCACGTTGCTGGTGATGCCCTGATCAAGGCCACAGCGCAGGTCCTGCTGGAATCTTTCCGTACGGAGGATATCGTTGCCCGGATCGGCGGCGATGAGTTTGCCGTGCTGCTCCCTGGGGTGGATATGGAGCAGATGCAGATGGCGCTGGAAAGGGTCAGGAGCGCCGAAGCCAGAGTGGTGCCGATAGATGGAGACTGCCCGCTCTCGATTTCGTTGGGGTATACAACCAGCAAAACTCCGGACGGATTGCAGGAAGCATTTAAGCAGGCAGACCGGAAGATGTACCTTGATAAAGCGCAGCGCAAGCAATCGAAGGTATTTGCTGCACAAGAACACCCAGATGTTTAGAAGCGCCAGCTGCCAGATACAAACGTTAACGGGGTTATTACCTGCTCAGGAAACGGAAATAACTTTTCGTAACTAATTCTCAGGAGGATTTTCAATTACATGGCAAAAATCAACGACAACTACCTGAAGCTGAAAGCAGGCTACCTGTTCCCCGAAATCGGCCGCCGCGTGCGTGCCTTTACTGAAGCCAACCCGTCTGCCAAGGTCATTCGCCTCGGCATTGGCGACGTAACCCGCCCGTTGGCGCCTGCCGTGCTAAAGGCCTTTCACGACGCGGTGGATGACCTGGGCACTACCGACCATTTTGCTGGCTACGGTCCGGAGCAGGGTTATGACTGGCTGATTAATGTCATTATCGAGAATTCCTACACGCCGCTTGGCGTGTCCCTCAGTACCTCCGAGATGTTCATTTCCGACGGTTCCAAGTGCGACTGTGCCAACATCCTCGACATCTTCGCCATGGATAACATCGTTGCCATCGGCGACCCGGTCTATCCGGTGTACAATGACACCAACGTCATGATCGGCCGCACCGGCGAAGCCGACGACAAGGGTTATTACAAAGGGATCGTCTACCTGCCGTGCAACGAGGCCAACGGCTTCATTCCGGCTCTGCCGACCGAGAAGGTGGACATCATCTATCTCTGCTTCCCCAACAACCCGACCGGTGTGGTGGCCAGCAAGGCCGAGCTGAAGAAGTGGGTTGATTACGCCAACGCCAACGACGCGGTGATCTTCTTTGATGCTGCCTATGAGGCGTTCATCACCGATCCGTCAATTCCGCATTCCATCTACGAGATCGAAGGAGCCAAGAAGTGCGCCATCGAGTTTCGTTCGTTTTCCAAGACAGCCGGCTTCACCGGCGTACGCTGCGGCCTGGTGGTCGTGCCGGAAGAAGTTATGGGCACCATGGCGGACGGCGAAAAGTACAGTTTCAACAAGCTCTGGAACCGTCGCGTTTCCACCAAGTTCAACGGTGCTTCCTATCCGGTGCAGCGCGCTGCCGCAGCGGTCTATTCCGAAGAAGGATGGAAGCAGACCAAGGAGATCATTGATTATTACATGGAAAATGCCCGCCTCATTCGTGAAGGCCTTACGGAAGTCGGCGTGACGATCTTTGGCGGCGTTAACGCCCCGTATATCTGGCTCAAGACTCCGGGGGGGATGACCAGTTGGGAATTCTTCGACAAGCTGCTTAACGAATGCAACGTGGTTGGGACGCCGGGAAGTGGCTTCGGGCCGAGCGGGGAAGGGTACTTCCGTTTGTCGGCCTTCGGCCATCGCGAGAATGTGATTGAGGCGGTGGAACGCATCAAGAAAAACCTGAAATAGATTGCACAAAGGGCGGCCAATTGGCTGCCCTTTGTGCATTTTGGGCAGCGCAAACGTATACTCGTCCTCAACTTCTTTACTGCCAAGATATACTGAAATCTGGCTCAACCATCCAACCCTATGTCCAGGGCTGGATGGTTGCATCGCAGAAAGTCAGTGCTATTGAGGTGAAGGTTTTTAATCTTTGGGCGTGAATTAAGTAAAGTGAATTACCGAAAGGAACAAGAACATGACATCAAATAGTGACAAGAGCATGACTACTTTAATCGGCCTGGTACTGCTGGTCGGCGGCGCGGGGCTTGCGTACTGGGGCTACCAGATGTCTCAGTCGCTGGCCTCCCATTTATCGCAGGCATTTACCGGGGCACTTCCCGATGCTGTGATGTACCGCTATATCGGGGGGACGGTCAGCTGTGTTGCGGGGTTATTCTTGTTGGTGAAGAAATAGCGGAAGATTTGAAGGAAAGGAGGGGGTAGCGCTTTTTGAGTTAAGTGGACTAAGGTCGCCCAATGTTACGTACTTTGTTGCTTCTAAAGCCTTCACCATAAAAAAAGCCCCGAATTTATTCGGGGCTTTTGGCGTCTGCTGGAGTAGTTGTTAGACTCTCGTTACGTTCGCGGCTTGAAGCCCTTTCGGACCCTTGGTTACTTCAAACGTTACGCTATCGCCTTCTACAAGCGATTTGAATCCGTCGCCTGCAATTGCGGAGAAATGACAAAATACATCTTCGCCATCTTCCTGCTCAAGAAAACCAAAACCCTTGCTGTCGTTAAACCATTTAACTGTTCCGTTTACCATGTGTACTTTCTCCTGATCTTACTGTTCAATTTTGTCTGATTTATTTCAAACGTAGTACCACTAAGGTCTTTTATCATCGAGAAGTCAACAGGCAAATGACGAGAAGAGACATATTTGAGGAAATAAAGGAGGCGGGCTTCCGTTGGAGGATATAATATCAATTTATAAGTCGGCCAGTAAAATGCGAAAGCATGAAGAATATAAGCAATACGCTTTGCTGCCGGGGCAAGAACCTGCCAAAATACAGTTACATCTTTGTGCTTCTATTTTTGGTGTGCTATTAATATCGACAATATAGTGAATTAACTGACGCTGGCGTTTCAGTCGGCGGCCATAACAATGACTGGAGGTGGCTGAGATGGTAGACATTATTCATCGAATCGGGATCAAGGCCCCGGTAGCTCAAGTCTACAACGCCCTAACATCACTGGAAGGTCTGGCCCATTGGTGGACTGAGGAAGTCAAGGGGGAAACCCAGGTTGGAGGACAGATCGAATTCAGCTTTCGCACGAAGGCAGGCGAGTTGCTGGGCAGAGTGGTCATGGAAGTTCAGGAGCTCAACGATAATAAAAATGTCCGGTGGCGCTGCACAGAGGGACCGGATGAATGGGTTGGAACTGATATCACCTTTCAACTATCAAAGCAGGACAACCAGACTATTGTCATCTTCGGGCACAGAAACTGGCGCGAAGCTGTTGAGGGGACTGCTCACTGTAGTATGAAGTGGGCCACATTCCTGTTAAGCCTTCGTGAATATGTAGAAACAGGAACAGGGAAACCCTCACCTTATGATCTGAAAATTGATAACTGGAATTAGAATTCGCTTCCCATTATCTGCAGAGCTGTATGCAGGCATGTTTAACTCACCAGGCGTCCAATTGGCCGCCTGGTGATGTTCAGCGCAATCGCTTCCGGCTCTCCCCAATCAGGCGCACAAAATCTTCATAGGTTGCGAAGCCGGCCAGGCGCTTCCCGCCGCACAGGTGGGTCGGCACGGCGGTAATGTGCACATCCATGGCCCTTTGCCAGTCGGCATCCACCGCTGCAGCAAAACTTCTCTCCCTCAGCACCCTCCGTGCCTCATCCTCTGGTAGTCCAATAGCTTCTGCTATCTTCACCAACTCATTAACGAGCGCGATGTTGACTCCTTCCACAAAAAAAGCCTGATAGACGGCATGTCGGAATTTATTTCCGCACCCTTGTTCCTCGGCCCATTTACCCAACTCCTGGGCAAGCCGGCTGTTGTAGGTGCGGCTTCGGTCTGCCAGCGGCAAACCCTCTGCTGCTGCAACCTGCTGCAGTCGGGCCTGCATATCACGGATCATTGTCTCCCGCCCGGCAAAGAGCTCGGCAAGCTCCCTTCCTTCCGTCGGTGTCTCGGGGTGGAGCGGAAAGGCGCTCCAGCGAAGTTGAACTCCGTATTCCCGTTGCAGGCGTTCGGTACGCACGGTACCGAGGTAGCACCAAGGTCAGATGTAATCGAAAAAGACCTCTACAATGGGTGTGCTGCTCATGGTGTCCTCCTCCCGTCCATTTTCAGAGCAACTTCAATACCGCCTGTGCCGCCGGTTCCGATGAGGCGGGGTTCTGGCCGGTGATCAGATTGCCGTCGCTGATGACATGAGCCAGCCAGTCATCCCCCTTGGAATACTTTCCGCCGGCCTTGCGCAGTTCATCCTCAACCAGGAACGGCACAACTTCAGTCAGGCCGACCGCAGCTTCTTCGGTGTTTGAAAAACCGGTGACTCCTTTGCCCTGCACCAACGGAGTGCCATCTACCGCCCGGACATGGCGCAACACCCCGGGGGCATGACAAACCGCAGCGACTGGTTTCCCCTGAGAATATATAGTCTCGATCAGGGCGATGGAATCGCGATCCTCTGCCAAGTCCCACAAAGGTCCATGGCCGCCGGGATAAAAGAGCGCGTCATATTCATCTGGTGAAACTGTCTTCAACAGCACGGTATGCGCCAGAGTCGCTTGTGCTTCTGCGTCGTTATTAAATCGCTCGGTGGCTGTTGTCTGAAAATCCTTTTCAGCACTCTTCGGGTCTAACGGTGGTTGTCCTCCCTTGGGCGAAGCCAGGGTGATCGTGGCCCCCGCATCCTTGAAGACATAGTAAGGGGCAGCAAGCTCTTCCAGCCAGAAACCGGTCTTCTTGCCGGTTGTGCCAAGCTCGGCATGTGATGTCAGTATCATCAGTATCTTCATGATCGTATCTCCTCGTGTGTGATGTCTCTCTTGGCGAATACATTATACATCATTTTTACTGAGGCACCTAAGCGGGATTGAAAAGGTGACCGGGCTGCTGTCATTTGACCTGTGCGGAAACTTTAGGTATGATACGGGAACGAATCGAAGGGATCAAACCGCAGATGCACCATTTGAAATATTTAGCTGGCTATTCGCCAAAGATAACGGCCCAGGTGACGGAACTGGTGGCAGAAAACCGCTTGGGCCTTGTCCTTGTGCAAAGATATCCGAAGGCGCACAATATCAGGACCGATAAGGCGCTTTATGACTTTACGGTTGCTATCAAGAACGAGTTCATGCGCACCGCCCAACCTTTGAGCAGGGTGGCATACGACGGGAAGATCCATGTGATCAACAACGCTCTGGGGACGCACACTTTTGTATCACGTGTTCAAGGGGGCAAGCTGAAGGCAAAACACGAAATCCGCATAGGATCAGTCTTCCGGGACGCTCCCAGAGAATTTCTGAAAATGATTGTTGTCCACGAGTTGGCCCACTTGAAGGAAAAGGAGCACAACAAGGCTTTCTATCAGCTCTGTGAATATATGGAACCTGCCTACCACCAACTGGAATTTGATACCCGGTTGTTCCTGACCCAGGTGGAGATGGCCGGGTCACCGTACCTGCCGGAATTTCAGGGTCACAATAATTAGCTAGTCCACCGTATTCAATAAATAAAGTTTGACGGGGAGGGGATTGAGATGAAAGTAGTGGCGTTCAACGGTAGTCCTAACAAGGAAGGCAATACGTGGCATGCGCTGAAAATGGTGACGGCGGAACTGGAACAGGCCGGGATCGAAACCGAGATCGTGCATGTCGGCAACAAGGTGATCCGCGGCTGTACCGCTTGCGGCCAGTGCGTCAAGAACAAGAATGAAAAGTGTGTCCTGCCGGGTGACGAGGTCAACGAGTGGATCCAGAAGATGAAGGCGGCGGACGGTATCATCCTCAGTTCACCGGTGCATTATGCTGCCATCGCGGGCACCATGAAATCATTTCTGGATCGTGCTTTCTATGTAACTGGCGTCAATGACGGCATGCTGCGTTACAAGGTGGGCGCTGCAGTAGTCGCAGTGCGGCGCTCCGGAGGCGTGACCACCTTTGAACAGCTGAACAATTTTATCAACTATGCGGAGATGTTGATGCCTACTTCCAACTACTGGAACGTGATTCATGGCAGAAGCCCGGGAGAGGTCACTCAGGACGCAGAAGGTGTGCAGATCATGCGGGTGCTGGGGAAGAATATGGCATGGTTGATGAAGCTGGTTGAATATGGCAAAAACACAATCATTCCGCCGGAGCGGGAGCCAAAGACTTACATGAACTTTATCCACTGAGGCAATGGTTTTCGGATGTAGTTGCGGTTAACTCCGGACATACACACGACAAAAGACGGCTAATTAGCCGTCTTTTGTCGTTTTACCTTACATGACAGGAAACATGTAGGCATGTTCGTGATGATACCTATGGATTCGGCTCTTCCTGCGCTGCTGCCGCTTCGTTGCAGCGTTCCACAACCTCCCGGAGCCAGGCAATCTCATCGGGAAGAAACTGTTTTGAGTAGTCGGTGCCGACGTTCAGCACCCAGTGGAGCGGCGGCATGGTCGTGGCGGCGAGCACGTATCCCGGGACATCAACCCATTTGACATCGACTGCTGCCCAGCTCTTCAAGCGCTCTTCGGTGTCGAAAAGCATCAGGTAATCGTTCCCTTCCGATTCGATGACAAGGGGGAGAACCTGTCCTTCCTCAATAGCAGATTCTTCGCCTATTTTCCGACATTGGACCGCCCTACAAAAGCCACTTCCGGCAATCCTGGTGGCGGATAGTCCTTCGGTTTAGCAGCACTCTTTATAAAATCAGCCTGAAATACATTCATG
>JAQUCQ010000096.1 GCA_028686145.1 Desulfuromonadaceae bacterium
TGCGGATATTCTACTCATTCATGGTACCGATCTTTGGTGGCCGGAAATGGACCACCATCAGCACGGCAACGCTATTGATCCCGGCCCTCGGCATCGGGTTTGCCGTCCGCGACCCGCACACCAGCTATACCATCATGCTGATCCTGGCGCTATTGTGCGGTTTCGGGGGGGGGAACTTCGCGTCGAGCATGGCCAACATAAGTTTTTTCTTCCCCAAGGCGCAGAAAGGAACCGCTCTGGGGCTGAATGCCGGACTGGGGAACCTGGGGGTCAGCGCCATGCAGTTCCTCGTGCCGCTGGTGATAACCACCGGTATGTTCAGCGCACTGTGCGGTGACTCGCAAATATGCGCTATCAAGGGTCAAACGACATCAATCTGGATGCAAAACGCCGGCTTTGTCTGGGTTCCACTGATCCTTGCATCCACCATTGCGGCATGGTTCGGCATGAACGACATTGCCAGTGCCAAGGCCTCTTTCAAGGAGCAATCGATCATCTTCAGGCGCAGGCATAATTGGATCATGTGCTGGCTCTACCTGGGTACTTTCGGTTCATTCATCGGCTACTCCGCCGGCCTGCCACTCCTGATCAAGTCTCAATTTCCGGCTGAAAACCCCACGCAGTACGCTTTTCTCGGTCCCCTTGTCGGTGCACTGGCCAGGCCGCTGGGAGGCTGGGTGGCAGACAAACTGGGCGGTGCGAGGGTAACATTCTGGAACTTTATGGTCATGGCTGCAGCGGTCTTTGGCGTACTCTTCTTTCTACCTTACGGGGGTGTGGGCGGCAATTTTTGGGGTTTCCTCGCTATGTTTATACTTTTGTTCTTCACAACCGGTATTGGTAACGGTTCCACCTTCCGTATGATCCCTGTTATCTTTCTCACCGAGCGGCAACGTGATGCGCAGGGCAAGGGTGCGGTTGCTCAGAATCAGGCTGTCAAGGATGCCGGCAAGGAAGCTGCGGCAGTGCTTGGGTTTACCTCCGCTTTTGCAGCATACGGAGCCTTCTTCATCCCCAAGGGTTTCGGTTCGTCAATTGCCGCGACCGGAGGACCACAAGCCGCTCTGTACGGATTTGTCTTCTTTTACGTAACCTGCATCATCATGACCTGGTGGTATTATTCACGCAAAAATGCCGAGATGCCCTGTTAATACTGTTAGTTGCATCAACGTAACAAGTTTTTTTGACTACGATCAAGCACAGACAGTAAACGTGGTATAATGGAACGTTATTCAGTTTTAAAATCTATCCGTTTAATAGCCTAAGGGAGTGACGAGCCGAATGCGAATGATTATTTCACAACACTTCATTGGATTATTTCTGTTGTCGTCATTCGTGTTTTTTACTCCGCAACTGTCAGGCGCTACCGAGGAGTATGCCAAGCAGACCGGACAGGCTTGCGCTGTCTGTCACCTTGATCCTGGAGGTGGAGGTGAACTGACAACGGCCGGCAAGTCATTTGCCGGATCTCTCCAAACAAAGACAAAATCCCCTGAAAAAGGAACTTTGGTTAAATGGATCCGGCTGGCAATCGGATATATTCACTTCCTGACCGCCATATTCTGGTTCGGCACGATCCTTTATGTCCACCTTATTCTCAAGCCAGCCTATGCGGCCAGCGGGCTTCCACGCGGTGAGGTAAGAGTCGGTATCCTCTCAATGATCGTCATGGGCATAACCGGTTCCATTCTGACCTTCTATCGGGTGACATCCTTCGATACGCTCTATCACACCAACTTTGGCGTCCTCCTGCTCATCAAAGTATTTCTCTATTTGGTAATGGTAATCTCTGCCCTGTTTGTCATCACGGTCATCGGGCCGCGTCTCAAGGCAAAGAGGAAGGGAGCTTCATTGTCTGGCCCCACAGGTAAATTTACCCTAGATGACCTAGCGGTATACGATGGGAAAGACGGGCACCCAGCCTATTTTGCTTTTGAGGGAAAGGTCTATGATGCAACTCAGAGTAAACTCTGGAAACAAGGGACACACATGGGGAGGCACAATGCCGGTAATGATTTGACGGATGCATTGAATCTTGCACCGCATGGCCGTGAGAAATTGGGTGACGTGACAGAAGTGGGGACTTTTGACGCTTCTAACGCTCGAAAAGCTCCACTGCACGAGCGGGTGTTTTTCTTCATGGCACACATGAACCTTACGATTGTCTTCATAATCATTCTGATACTTTCTCTCTGGAGGTGGGGATAAGTGGTGGGGATAAGTGTTGACATTCTCCCAGAATACTGGTTCAGTTTATGAAAGAAGATCAGACCAGATCAAAAGGTATTTCATAACAATTTTGACAACAGTCAAGTAATTTCAATAGAAATCATTATACTGTACACACAGTCAATCTGAAATCATCTAATCAAGTCTACTGAAACAGCAAGTTAAGGGAGAGTCAAACAATGAGTATGTTCTGTAATCAATGTGAGCAGGCAGCAAATGGAACAGGCTGTAACATCTCTGGAGTATGCGGCAAGAAACCTGATGTGGCGGCCCTGCAGGATCATCTGCTCTACGGACTGAAGAGTCTGGCGCTGTACGCCGACAAGATCGGCCGCAATGCCGAGATCGATCGTTTCACCATCGAAGGACTTTTCAGCACCGTCACTAACGTTGATTTTGAACCCGCTCGTATCGGCGGCCTGATCAGGCGCTGCTATGAATTAAAAGAAAAAGCCAAGGCTGCTGCCGGTACGGCAATCAGCGGTCCTGTGGCCGACTGGAAACCGGCCGATGATCTGGCTGGCATGACCACGCAGGGTGAAACCCACGGCATCAATACCCAGCATGTTAATGAAGACATCCGTTCCGTTATCGAAATCCTGATGTACGGCCTGAAGGGTATGGCGGCCTATATGGATCACGCCATGATCCTGGGCAAGACAGATGATGAAGTCATGGCATTTTTCCAGAAAGCATTGGCAGCAACCACCGACGCCAACCTGGGTCTAATGGATTTTGTTGGTCTTTCAATGGAGTGCGGCAAGCAGAACCTGACCGTCATGGGACTCCTGAATACCGCCCATACCGACGCCTATGGCCACCCGGTCCCGACTCAGGTACAATTGGGCACCAAGGCCGGCAAGGCAATTCTGGTATCCGGCCACGACCTGAAGATGATGGAGGAGATCCTTAAACAGACTGAAGGCAAGGGGGTCAATGTCTATACCCATGGCGAGATGCTGCCGGCTCACGGCTATCCCGGCCTGAAAAAATACAGCCATCTGGTTGGTAACTACGGCGGCGCATGGCAGGATCAGGCCAAGGAATTCGCCAATTTCCCCGGCGCCATTATTTTTAACACCAACTGCATCCAGAAACCGGCCGAATCCTACACCGACCGTCTCTACACCTGGGGCCTGGTGGCATGGCCCGGTGTCAAGCACATCGACGGCTGGGACTTTACTCCTGTCATCAACAAAGCACTGGAGTGCCCGGCCCTGCCCGAAAATCCGGGCCAAGAGATCCTGACCGGTTTCGGCCATAACGCCGTCCTGGGTGTGGCTGACAAAGTAATTGCCGCGGTCAAGTCCGGTGCCATCAAGCACTTCTTCCTGGTTGGCGGCTGCGACGGCGCCAAGTCCGGCCGCAACTACTACACCGAGTTTGCCGAGAAGGCTCCCAAGGACACCGTTATACTGACACTGGCCTGCGGTAAGTACCGCTTCAACAAACTGGAGTTCGGCGATATCGGCGGAATCCCACGCTTGTTGGATGTTGGCCAGTGCAATGACGCCTACTCCGCTATCCAGATTGCCGTAGCCCTGGCAGGTGCCTTCGAGTGCGGCGTCAACGACCTGCCGCTCTCCATGGTGTTGTCCTGGTACGAGCAGAAGGCGGTTGTTATTCTGCTGACCCTGTTCCACCTCGGCATCAAGAACATCAAGCTCGGGCCGACACTGCCGGCCTTCATCACCCCCAACGTCCTCAACTTCCTGGTTGAAAACTTCAACGTCGGACCGATCACCACGGTTGATGCCGACATGAAGGCCATGCTGGGATAACACTTTCCAAATAACACCGTTGAATAATGAGCGCCTCGCGGGTCCCCGTGGGGCGCTCATCTTTTTTTGTGTACTACACTAGTTTATGTTCTTTTATTGATGTGGGTCAAAATACAAACATAGCCATCGGTGTATCATTTAATCATTGGGACATACGACAAGTCACAAATTGGAGGAAATATGGACAGGATATTGATTCAAGCAGTTAATAATGCTCCGGATGCAATCCTCATTTCAGACCGGGAAGGAATTATCAGCTATTGGAACAGCGGAGCAGAGCAAATGTTTGGACACACGGCAGCTGAAGCTGTTGGTCAATCACTTGATCTGATTATTCCTGAAAATCTGCGGGGCCGCCACTGGGATGGCTATCACCGGGTAATGGCATCTGGAGAGACGAAATATAAGACAGGTCTCCTGTCATCACCTGGAATTCGTAAAGACGGATCCCGTGTTTCGCTAGAATTCAGCATGGTACTGCTGCACGACGAAGCAGGCCAATTGCAGGGCTGTGCATCGATCATGCGGGATGTCACCGAACGATGGAAAAAGGAGAAGGAATTGAAAGAGCGATTGACTGTTTGTGAATCAAAACTGGCAGGATCACCTGATTATGATTCAACAAAATGAGTCAGATGGCAGACTAATACCGGCCAACACTGATTCAGAGGAGAACACACATGAAAGAATCAACTCTTCAAACGAATTACACACTAAATACAACAATCGGTGAGATAGTTGCCGCCGATTATAGAACTGCCAAGGTCTTTGAGTCTCACGGGATTGACTTTTGCTGTGGTGGTAAGGTTGCTCTATCATCAATATGTCAGGAAAAGGCTATCAACCCCGACACGTTATTGCGGGAGATCGAAGCAATCAAAAGTGAACAGATTGATCGTAGCCAAAATTACACCTCATGGGAGCTCCCCTTCCTGGTGGATTACATAGTCAATACCCATCATGCATATCTCAAAGAAAACGACGAACAAATTGCCATATACGCTCGAAAAATTGCAGAAGTCCATGGTGCTCATCATCCCGAGGTGATCGAGATCGCCACTATCTTCCAAAAGATAACCGCAGATATGGCAGCCCATCTACTTGAGGAGGAAGAAGTTTTCTTCCCAGCGGTAAAACGGGCCGATGCGGCAAGAAAAGCAGGCAAAGCATCATTGAAAGAAGATTGCGATGTAATTACGGAATCCCTAGCGAAACTCGGCCGCGAGCACGAGGAGATCGGCGATGCTATCCACACGATTCGTCACCTTTCAAAGGATTATGCAATACCAAAAGACACGTGCAATACATTCATGATCACATATCAAAAGCTCAAAGAGTTTGAGGATGATCTCCACAAGCACGTCCACCTGGAGAACAACATCCTCTTCCCCAAAGCGTCACAACTTTAGAACCTTTACGATGCCTCGGTAATTCTTAAGGGTTAGAGCGGATATGGATTACTTCAAAGCTAGAGTTACAAAATTATTGGTGGATTACTTTGGAAATGATTTTCGAAGAATCTCGCATGCGTTAGAGGTCTTGAAACACTCTGAGTTAATTATGGAGAATTTTCAGTGCTGTGATTATGAGATTCTGGTTGCCTCCGCACTTTTACACGATATCGGCATAAAGCAATCTGAAGAGAACCTTGGATATAATAATGGCAAGACTCAAGAGGAGTTCGGTCCGCCGATTGCCGAAATGCTGCTTAACAGCATCTGCTTCTCACAGAGTAAAACAATAAAAGTATGCGAAATCATAGCCAATCATCACTCACCTTCACGGCACGATTATATTGAGCTTAAAATCCTTAAAGAAGCTGACAGAATCGTGAACAAACTGGAAAGTGGCTAAGAAATACCTTGGTAATTCAGAGTGGTAGCGCAGCTAATCCAACCATGGGAGGCAAAACATGCAAATGAAGTATGTGAGAAGATTCACCGTGCTGGCAATACTGGCAGCCACGGGTATTTGGTCAGGGTGCTCACCAAAGAAGGTAGAGCCCTTGAAGACTGTAGCTATCGAAGACGGTACGGTCGACCCTGCCGAGTGGGGTAAAGTGTACCCCAGTCAGTATGAGCTCTGGAAACAGACAGGCGAGCCTACCCCAGCCGGGAAGAGTAAATACAAGAAGGGTTACGATGTCGGTGAGGACCGGCGTGACAAGCTCGATGAGTATCCATTTTTGGCGTTGTTATACAATGGCTGGGGTTTTGGTTCCGAATACCGCGAACCACGTGGACACTATTTTATGGTTCAGGATCAGCTTGAGGTTGACCCAGGCAGGGTAAAAGCAGGTGGTTCATGCCTGACATGTAAAACACCTTACGCACCAATACTAGAGAAACAGATGGGAAAAGCCTACTTCTCAACCCCATACAAGGAAGTGTTGGCAAAACTTCCTAAAGATCAGCAGACCCTCGGCGTCGCTTGTATTGACTGCCATGACAACAGGGGAATGGCTCTAAAGATTTCTCGTGGCTTCACATTAGGCAAAGCACTCAAGAAAATAGGCGTGGACGAGGCAAAACTCACGACTCAAGAAAAGCGGACTCTGGTCTGTGCACAGTGCCATGTCAGTTACATAATCAGTAAGGACAAAGAGATGCATTCGACGGATGTCGTCTTTCCTTGGCAGGGCAGCAAAGTTGGTAATATTAGCATTGAAAACATAATTGCCGAGATCAAGAGTTCTCCTGCACATGCAGAGTGGACACAGAGCGTTACCGGCTTTAAGTTGGGCTTTATTCGTCACCCCGAGTATGAACTATTTTCCAACAACAGCCCACATTGGGCCAACGGCGTTAGCTGTGCGGATTGCCACATGCCGACCGTTGCAAGGGATGGTCAGAAGATTTCCGATCACAGGATTATGAGCCCGCTTAAAAACGATCTGGTCGCTTGCGCCGCCTGCCACGAAGAGAAGCCGCAGGTACTCCGCGATAAGATCTTTGCTATCCAGGATAACACAATGATTGTGTACCTTAAGGCAGGCTATGCAACGGCAACAGACGCGAAACTGTTTGAGATTGCGAACAAGGTTGAGGCATCAGGTAAAAAGATCGATAAGGTTCTCTACGCTCAAGCAAAAGAACAGTACGAGCAGGCTTTCTATCGTCTCATATTCATTGGCGCAGAGAACTCGAATGGTTTCCATAACCCCAAAGAAACCATGCGCGTCTTGAATGATGCTGCAAAATACGCTGCGTCTGCCGAGGCACAGCTTCGCAAGCTGCTCGCGCAGGCTGGAGAAAAGGTGCCGGAAAAGATCGACCTTGAACTCTCAAAGTACACCAACAACCGGGGTGCAAAAAAAATCATGTTCAAACCCGAGCATGAGATAAAGTCCCCCGAAGCTAAATAACTCCATTTCCGGAGAGCGGCACATATCCGCTCTCCGGTTTTAGACAGCTATTTCGGCTTTTCGTCATTTGAATCTTCGGTGAGCGATGAAACTGGCCGTAAGCGGGGTTGTGCCTTGATCATGTGGGACGTATCTGCGAGGTGGAAGAAAGAGAGGGAATTGTAGGTGCATAAGGCTGTTTGCGAAACTAAATTGGCAGGGACATGTGGCTAGATTTCAACATATATCAAGTTATTTTGTTTTTTACTCTTAAATTGACCTGAATCAAACTTATTGCGAACATACCATGAGATCGTTGAGCAAGAGTTTTCAAATTCAGGACGTAGTACATCGGAAGATGCTTATGATGTTCTCAAACAGACATAGTAGGATAGTAATAATATTATTACTGCTGGTTCAGATCTGTCTGCCGCTTACCGGTTCGCTCTACATCTCAACTAATATGAGTACGAGTGAAACCGGTCATACGGAAACCGCGTGTGTCCATTCTGACGCCGATGCCGACCATGAATCCGGGGACCGGCACGATCAGATTCCCCACTGCCACGAACTTGATGCACCATGCGACGCTGTCTCCGGTACGGTAGTTAAACACTCTCCGCTCATTTCGCTTCACAAGGTCTCATACAACGGTGCCTTTCTGCCAGGCTACGGCGCTCCGCTGGAAATCCCCCCGAAATATAACGTTTGACTCATATCTGCCGGCATTATCTTCCTTCGTTGTAAGGCAGTCCCGGCAATAACGTGCAAATTCGCTTAGTACTGGTGAATCAACCGTCAAACCATACACATAAAGGAGAATAACTCATGAGATATACACACATATTTAAAACAGGCATGTTGGCAGTTTCAGTATTTACGGTGCTATTTCTTGCAACCCCTCGCGAAGCTGCTGCCCATTGTGACACCCTGGACGGCCCGGTTATCCAGGATGCCAGAATGGCGATCGAAGGCAAGGATATCACTCCAATTCTGAAATGGGTGAAGCCAAAGGATGAAAAAGCTGTCCGAGCTGCCTTTAACAAAGTGTTGTCCAGTAAATCAAAGAACCAGGAAGAAACAGAGCACAAATTCTTCGCAACCCTTGTCAAAATCCATCGGGCCGGAGAAGGTGCATCATTTACCGGTCTGAAACCGGCTGGCGCAGTAGAACCGGCCGTTGCCGCAGCGGACAAGGCCTTGACGAGCGGTTCAGCCGACGCTCTGGTGAAACTGGTCACCGATGATGTATCCGCTGGTATCAAGACCCGTTACGAGCATGCAGCGACTACATACAAGCATAAGGATGAAAGTGTTGCCCAGGGACGGGAATTTGTGGAAGCTTATGTTGCGTACACCCATTATGTAGAGCGGCTTCATCAGGATGCAACCGCTAAAGGCGCACATGGCGAGCATGGCAAAGTCGAAAAACATAACGCGCATAAAAAAGAGTCAGCGCACTCTACACACTGACGTTATTAGAGGTGTATCAGATTTGACCTTATAACACAGGATTGCTGCCTGGCAGGGACAACGCCCCGTCAGGCAGCTTTTTACTGCGAGTACCATATCGTGGACTATTGATACGTGACCAATAAGGAGATTTTACAATGAAAATACAAGTATTAGGCACCGGTTGTGCCGATTGCATCACACTTTACGCGAATACAAAGAAAGCACTCGATGAAAGTGGGAAACAGGGCGAGGTGCTGAAGGTCGTGGAAATAACCGCAATGTTAAAATATGGCGTCACCACTCTACCCGCGCTGGTTATCGACGGTCAGCTCAAGTGTTCGGGCAAAATGTTGTCAGTAGCCGAAATCAAGGGAATGCTATGAGACTGCCCTTTACGGTGTTAGCCATAATCGTGATGCTTACAAGTACTGCCAGGGCCGAACTCCCTGCAGCTACCGCGACAGCCGTCAATCAGGCCCTGTCGTCCGGCAAGCCGACGTTGATCGATTTCGGCCTCCGCACCTGTCCCGTATGTAAGAAGATGGCACCCTACCTGGAATCTCTGTCCAATGAGTACCAGGGCCGTGCCAATATTCTCTTCATTGACGTACGTGCGGACCAAACAACCGTCCAGAAATTCCGCGTTCAGATGCTGCCCACCCAAATCTTTATCAACCCGCAAGGGAAAGAGATACAACGTCACACCGGTTTTATGGACAAAGAAAATATCGTCAAAGGATTGAAATCGGCAGGGCTCAAGTGACCTTCATCGATAACATTGAGCAGGTCATTGCTGCCTATCCTTTGCTGGCCTTCGGTGCAGTATTTCTGGCAGGCGTCATCTCTTCAGCTTCACCCTGTGTACTCAGCACAATCCCGCTGGTGGTCGGATTCGTCGGCGGATATAGCGATGGTGACCGCTGGAAGGCATTCCGTTATTCCCTGATGTTCATTGTTGGACTGTCTCTCACCTTCACAGCCTTCGGCGCTGCAGCCGGATTGCTCGGCACGGTTTTCGGGGTGGTCGGAGTTTGGTGGTATGCTATTGCCGGTACCGTGGCACTGGTAATGGGTGGCCAGCTGATGGGGTTGTATGAAATCCGTCTGCCGATCAAGCGCGATTTCAAGCCGAGACAAGGCGGTATCATTGGAGCGTTTATGCTTGGTCTGTTCTTTGGCCTTGTATCTTCGCCCTGCGCCACACCGGTAATGGTTGTGTTACTGACCGTCGTCACCGGCAAGGGTCAGGTTCTCTACGGCATCATGCTGATGTTCAGCTATGCT
>JAQUCQ010000097.1 GCA_028686145.1 Desulfuromonadaceae bacterium
CCGTTGCCGAAATAGGAGATATTGTCCTCGTGGGGCACGTTTGTTTCCGTAAGCAGAGCAACCCCGGGTGCCGCCACGCTCACCACATCCCTAAGGAGTTTGATGATTTCGTGGGTTTCCGGAAGATGCACGCACTCGGTCCCCGGTTCCGTCCATAAATAGGTGACGGCGTCCAACCTGATTATGTCTGCTCCATTGCGGGCATAGTACAACAGACCGTCGATGACTCTCAGGAGTACGGCGGGATTCCTGAAATTGAGGTCGACCTGATCTTCGGAGAAGGTCGTCCAGACGTATTTGGGACCCCGGTAGGTATCGAACCTGGTCAGGATATCCGAGGTCCGGGGCCGGAAGATCTTGCTTCGTTGGTCCGCGGTCAGTTCATCCGGAGAATCGAAGACGGTGAAGAAATCCTGATAGAAGGGATTCCCGTTCAGGAAGTTTCTGAACAGCCGGCTTTTGGAAGAGCAGTGGTTGAGGACCCCGTCGAACATGAGGGAGTAATTCAGGCCCATCTTCTGGATGTCTTCCCAAGTCCCCATTTTCGGGTCAACACGGGTGTAGTCCACCACGGAGAATCCCCTGTCCGAGGAATAGGGGAAGAAGGGGAGGAGGTGGATCGTATTGATGGCGCCACGATTCATTGCTGAGACAAAATGGTGAAGGGTAACCAGGGGAGAGGCAGCCTCCGTCCCTTCCACGATGTCTCCGTACGTGATCAGAACCATGTCCCTCTCCGTGAACCGTTCGCGGGGACTGATTTCCTTCTCCGCCTCGATAAGTTCGTCCGGTTTGTGGGCATAGTGCACCTTCAGAATCCTTTCCAGTTCCGGCAGGGTCTGGCTGGCCCGCTCCTCCCCGTAAAGAAATCGAAGTCTATCAAACATCCTTTTGCTGGTTTCGGCAGGAATCTCCAGCAGGGGTCTCGTATAATCCGCGAAGTCCCGGTAAGGGATTCGTGACCATTCAGCAGTATTCCTGGATCTGGAAACTTCATGTGGCTTCTTTTCCACCTTATCGCTCACGATCTCTCCTTCCGATGTATTTTTATGGGCCGCCTTGTGCACCACGGGGGAAACCGTTCATTTTCGTATGTTTGACTGCATGCCTCACAGTATACTGTAAGAATGAAAATTGAATATCGCCTGCTGCGCCACTTCATAACCGTTGTTTTGGTTTGTGCCTTGAGGAGAAGAAGATTTGCCTTACACTATAATCGATGGTTGTAAGGTTGATCATGCTAACGGCGGAGAAGATTCTTTTCCCTAGGGGGGATTATGCTGCGGCTTCTGCAATCAATTTTTGGCGGTGGAGAGGTAAAAGGGGACTATCCGGAGTCGATCGTCAAGATGGCCATCGAGCGGGCGGTGGACGGTACTGATCCCTGGCTGCGTAGCGTGTCGGGCTATAAGAAGAAGCTGCGGCCGGCAGTAATCCATGCCATAGATCACGTAATTGCCTTGGTCAATGAACTGCCGCCCCCGATACCTGTTGGTCTCCAGTCCAGTGGCGACGATCCCCTGCTCAAGGCCTTTTTCATTTCCTTGGACGAGATGCGCAAGGTGTTCGGCACCGACCGAGTGTTAGCGGGTTTTTTGCGGGGAGCAGCAGTCGTGCCGGAGAAAGTCGTTGCCCTTCTTGTCATGGCAATGGATGAGAAGGTGATCCTCGGCGCAGAATTGTCGGGGGATATCGTGGTACGTGATGTGCCGCAAATGACGGTCAGTTTCGACGGCCACCGCCTCGTCGACCCGTCGGGAGATCAGGACGAAACCCGGCGCATGCTGATGCGGCGGGCTTACGATAACCTCCTCAAATATGCGCTCAGGCGAATCACCGCGACGAAGACGGAACGCAAGGACCTGGCGCGACGCCATGCACTGCTCCAGTCCAAACTCAGTATCCTTGAGAGAGGCGGGTGGGGGTTTGAAGGAAGCGGTTCCGCTGATAGCAGTGACGTTCCCGGCCTGGAAGAGCAGATCAGGCAGATTGAGGCGCAGCTTCTGGAGATTGGAAGAGATTATCGCATGCTCGAGGTTTATCTGGATATCCTGATAGAGGTGCTTGGGCGGCCCGAAGAGCATCTCTGGGCACAGAAGGAAACCCTGATTTTGGACAGCATGGGAATCAAGCGCAATCAGCTGACGTCGAACGCGCACGAGCTGGCTATTCCCATGCTGTGCAGCAGTGAAGGTCAAAGAATAGTCACGATGCTCGTTGCCCTTTCCGGCGAGGAACTCCACAGCTGGATGGCTTTCTGAGCATTCTTCACCTGCCCGACGAATGAATATGCCCCTTCTTTCGGTCCTTCGACTTCCTCTACGGTAGTTTTGTTCGTGTCATTCAACATCTCAAAGAGAGCGACACCTCCTGGGTGGCCCGCTCACGTTGCGCAAGCGACGGTCTCTTTACTTTCAGCTTTTCACAGAACGGTAGTACCCGTTCGGCCTTGCCGGCCGGAACCGGAAATTTGTCACGGAAATCAAGGTAATGCCGCAGCTACTTCTGGTATTCAGAAAAACGGGCCGGAGGAATCTTCCTGATGTAGAGGAGCGCGATATATTCGGTGAAGACGATGTTAGGAATCCGCAGTAGGGAAATCTCCTTTGACTTGCATCATGAGCGGTAGTATATTTTTTCCGGTTAAAAAACAAGATGCTAAAAAAGAATGAAGTTCATAAACTCTCAACTACCTGAATGGTATATTATTCTGATGATGTATGTCATGTTTATCAAGTAGTTACGTCAGTAGTAAAGATATTGTGAAAAATGGGTGGTTGAGCAGGGGCTCATCAATAAAGAGTTGGTCATCAAAAAGGAAAAGTAATGAGTATGCTTTCGAGCTTTGCGCAATTAGACAGGAAGTTTGCGTGGTCTTTTTTAGGATTCGTTTTGGCGGCAGTGTTTGGCGGGATAGCTATTTATACAGAATTTATACGAGATAATAGTCCGGTTATCACTTACGAAATCTTGAACAATACAAAAATTCTTGATGTAAAAGAAGATGTTGGTGGCCTCAGCATCATCTACAATAATGAGGATATTCGAAAATCAAGAAAGACCTTGTCAGTTTTGACAGTAAAAATAAGTAACGACGGCAGATCACCAATATTAAAGACATACTATGATAATGCGTCGCCTCTAGGACTTACCCTGAACTCAGGCGAAATTATTAAAGGTGAAATTGTTAATGCAACAACACCTTATTTACAAGAAAATGCAAAATTGAAAATTATAGGGCCATTAACCGCTGAATTTTCAGATGTTATTATAGAGCCTAACGAGTCATACATAGCAAAGTTTTTGGTTTTAAATCCGGAAAATGCTGCATTAACTGTTACACCAAAAGGTAAGGTTGCTGGCGTAAAGAAGATCATAGCAATTGATCAATTTACTAAACCGAAGAAACAATCATTTCTTATCCTAGTCTATTCAGGGTCATTTCTTGTCCAACTTGCAAGACTGCCATCCTACTTTTTTGGTTTTATCTTTTCCTTAGCAATTGTCTTTGGCCCCATCGCCATCATTTCTGAAAGCTTGCAAAAACGCAAACGGCGCAAAGTTATAAAGCAATTTTCGTCATACAGCGAAGGTGCATATGATGCTGCAAACAAAATGATATATGATTTTTACACTGAACATGGCCTTCCTATCTTATTGAGAATAAAAAACGCAACAGCGAGTGATGAAAGATTTTCTAAATTTATTCAAGCATATAAAAAAACAGGAGAAGACCCTGAAAAGTCTGACGACGAGATTTATGATCCCGCTGTTCAACTAGCCATAGGCACATTACCGCATGAGCGAAGGCGGGGCATATCTCCTTCTTTTATGGTAAAGCGTTTACTTGCGTTTGAGATTATTTCAAGACAAGGAGAGGACTTCGTCAAAAATGAGGAGAAGCTTAAGGCGATGGTAGAGTTCGTCGATTTTGCGGTCATAAAGGAAGCATAAATGACCAACCAGGGCGCAGACACTGTCGCGGCTAACAGCGCCGCGCAGGTCACGCCCTACCACGTTATTCAAGGTATACATAATGGAATTCAAAAATATGATTAGTTCAGACTTTATTGCCGCAGCTTCAGCCTTGATCGCTGCCTTCTCCGCTATTTATGCATATAGAAGCGCCGCAATTGCAAAAAAGGCACTTTTCATTGCTGAGCAAGATTTTAAATCGAAACAAGAAAAACTCTTTTTATATCTCGTAGACGCGTATAAAGTACCCTTCTCTTCCGAAGGAAAAAATTTGTACGCTGTTGCATTCAATATATCTATTACTAACAGATCCTCAGTAACAAACTCAGTTAGAGATATTGAACTTGAAGTAAAGTTCATAAGAAGTGACGATTCAGTTGGAACAATCGTCTTCACTGCCAAAAATACAGTTCCAAATTCTGACGAAACCGCATTGCCGGTACCTTTCAATTTACCACTGCCACTAGAACCTAAATCCGCAAAAGCGGGTTGGGTGATTTTTCTGTTACCGTTAGAATTACTAAAAGAGAAGAAGATAGAAAGCTATAAAGTTAAAGCGGTAGATGTGCATATGGAAATAGCAACAGTTGAAGCATACATAATTAAAGAGGTCAGAAATGACTAAGTTAGGATTTAGGTCAATAGAAACTGTTAACGTAATTGCAGACGGTCTCATTGGCAGTATTTTCGTGGGTGAAGGTAGACCTATACCAATAATTATAATCGATGCGACTAATCAACCTGACATAGCAGAATATATTGATGCACATGAATTCGAGCCACCAGGCGATGTTCAAGTACAATGGGGCACTAGCCCTTTTGATAAAAGAAAAATAAGCCTAATTATTAATTCATCACGTCCGGTCAAGACAGAATTCGGCATCAATTTGGATGCAGTAACTGAATATTCTTTGATAGATGCTGTGTTACATGCGAAGGGGCTTTACCTGCAAACTGGTAAACCTGGTGACAAGATAGCTACCAGAATTGATGCGCCTAAAATACTAATTGAAGTACCAGATACTGACTTTTTTAAAACCTGGAATAAAATATTGAATTCAGTACTTGTAAAAAAATTCAAAAAAGAAGGGCTTCCAAAAGCTAAAGCTGTCGCAGCAGCAGAAGAATTAATACAGAGCATGCGAAAAGTATGGGGACTACGTAAGAACAATGCATAACCATCGGCGGCAGTCGGTTTCCGTTCCGCTAACGCTTCACTACACCGCTGCACCTCAGTCCCGTTGGCGAGAAAAGAAAGGGGATGAAGATAATGGAGTTCCAAATTACTCTTATAAGCATAAACACCATTTTACTACTCATCCTCGCATATTTGTTGAAGTCTTACTTACCTACGTATTTTTCAGAAAAAGCGAAGCTGTTAGCTCAGAAGGAAGATATTTCTGCAATTACCAGGGAGATTGAAGTTGTAAAAAGTGAATACCTCAAACACGTTAAATTATTTGAATCAGAACAACAAATGACTATAAAGAAGAGGTCATCATTATTGGAAAATAGAGACAATACTCTTTTTAATCTCTTTGAAGCCGTAACAGACCTCATTGAGGAAAAGCTGAAAGACGGTTTTGTATTCGCTGCATACGATGGTTACAAATCGGGCAGTGATGATAAGTACTTTGCAGAGGTAAATCGAAAATTTCAAGACGTTCGTCTGTATTATTACAAAATAGTAATTCTTTTCCCCAATGACCATGCACTCCATCATGCAGCCGGACAATTATGTACTTTATCTTTAGGTTTAGGCGAAATCTTTAGATCGTACTATAAACAAGTTGCACCCTGTTCTGCGGCGCAATCAGTACTTCTGTCTGCTGGTGACACTGAAGGGTTTACTGAGAAAATTGAAGAGATCAAGAGAATTGTCGAGTCATATCAGAAGGATATTGATATAGCAATAAATGACGGTAAAGGGCAGATTCAGGGCTATATGGCTGAATTGAATCGCTATTTTAACGGTGCTGATGCTCTGTTGGAATTCGTTAGAGGTTAACCAAACCACCAACCACTCGGCGGCACGCGGTCTCCGCTTCGCTCCGCCGGTGCGCCTCGGCCCCGTTATGCAGGTGAAGAGATAAAAATAGAAACTTCACTTGAAGCAAAGATCCTGTGAGCAAAATCTGTAATCTTGGTTTTAAAGGACAACACTATGTCGTTATCCGAAAAATTACTCCTTATAAGTTGCCGGGAAAACTCAGGCCCTACTGCGTCCAACAGGTTCAATTATCAAAAGGACTGGACTATTGTTAAGCTCATCGAACTGCATACCACCAAATCCGATTACCTGATTTTCTGCGATTACCACGAGGATGTCGTCATTCTCGATTCTGAAACCAATCCTACCACCGGCACATTTGTCCAAGTCAAAACCAGAGATTCACATGAACCATGGACATCAGCAAGATTGACCTCAAGGAAAACCGGAAAAGACGGTGAAAAGCTGAACTCTATCATGGGAAAGCTTGCTATTTCCGTTGACAAGTTCAGTGGTTACAAACCAGACATGGCGGTTGTTTCCAATAACTGTTTCAGCTTCAAGCTAAGTGGCCAGGACAAGAAAGCCACTCTCGACTTAGTGAAACTTGCCGAGCTGGATGCCGATGAAATTTCAAAAATTGACAAAGCCATCAAAGATGAATGCGATATCGACAACTGCCATCTCAAGTATGAATGCTGCTTTGAAGTAGCAAACCTCCATCTTAAAGACCATTCCTCTCATACCCAAGGCAAACTGCTCAAATTTCTTCAAGATATCGGTTGTGACACAACCACAGATGCAACTGCCCTCTATCGAGTCCTTTTCGACACCGTTAAAAACAAGACCGACATCGAAGGTAAGTTGCAGAGCCATCAGGAACTGCTTGCCAAGAAGGGCATCGGCAAATCGTATGTTGACGATGTGGTGAACACTATCGCCAAGTCGAAAGACATCAAAGAAATGTGGTCAATGCTGAGCGGTGCCTTGACCAACGAAGGCGCTTCTGCAGTCAAAATGGTCAAGATACGTCACGAATGGGAACAATTCGATATCGACAGACTGGACCCCTTGAACGAGGTTGTCCAGGGGTTGAGAAAGAAGGTCGGAAATACCGTTGCCGCCATTATTGAAGAGAATGATGACATCACCATTACCGCTTTGGTAGCAGCCGTAACAGAGCAGTTAGACCAGAAATATCTCAATGAATTCAGTGATAACTACATCTTGGCAGTAGTATTCAGGGAAATGTATGAAAACCGACCAGTATAGACGGTTAGTCCGTAACCTAAGGAAGAAAACCGATGAAAAATCTTATCTTTCGAGAATTACTACTGATATCTCACAGCGAGAAAAGGGCCAGGAGGATAAAATTCCACCCGACAGTAACAATAATCAAGGGTGAGAACGATACTGGGAAATCTTCGGTCATCAAGAGCATCTACGCCGCTCTGGGCGCAAACTCGGCAGTAGTCCACCCCGAGTGGAAGAAAGCCGATGTGTTTCTGTTCCTGACCTTCGAGGTCAGTGGTACGACCTATAAGATATTGCGAATGAGGGACAGGTACGCTCTCTTTACCAAGAACGATATCATGCTCGGCACGTATAAAAGAATCACGTCCGAGCTGGGGCCAAAGCTGGCAGACCTGCTCAATTTCAAACTTGTGCTCGTTGACAAAAAAGAACAGGAAGTCGTACCTCCGCCCGCATACCTGTTTGTTCCTTTCTATATTGACCAGGAACACAGCTGGTCCAAATCGATGACCTCGTTTGACCGTTTACAGCAACTTCCCAATTGGCGGAAGGATGTCATCTACTACCATACTGGCATCAAGCCGAACGAGTATTACCAGCTTCGCGCCAAATGCCAGGTCATGGAAAACGACAAAGTGGAGCCGTTGGGCCAGGAACGGTTGCTGTTGAAATTCAAAGAGCGATTCGGCAAAGAAGCTCTCAATAATGAAGTCACGCTGGATGTCAATGTATTCGAATCTGAAATCAAGGATTTGATGACTAAGTGTGACACTCTGAAAGCCAAGGAAGAAAAGTTCCGTAACACTCTGTTCGAACTGGAGTCAGAACGAATCAGGTTGGAAGCGCAAAGAAATATTGTCATCCATGCTCAGCGAGAACTTGATGCAGACTACCTGTACACCAATACTCTTCCGGTTGATGGGGTTATTGCTTGCCCCACCTGCGGTCAAGAATATGAAAACCACTTTGCGGAACGTTTCAATATTGCCAATGACCATCAGAAATGCGTGACACTGCTGCAGGATATTCTGACCTGGTTGGATGAGCTGAACAAGAAAATCGCTGAGCATCGGAAAACGCTTGGAGAAACGAACGTTGAAATCAAAGAAATAGAGCAAATCATGAACAAGAAGAGCGGTGATATTACCCTGCTCACCTTGCTGAAGTCTATGAGTTCTGAGCACATTACGAGCAGCATTTCCGAAAATATCCAGGAAGTGCGTTCCGAAATTGGTGAAATTGACTCTAGGATACGTGAAATCGTGGAAGAAATGAAAAAATTCGAGGATAAGGATAGGGTTGCCACCATCTGTGATTATTACAAAGATGTGATGGGGCGTAACCTCTATAACCTGAACGTGTCCAATGTTTCTCCAAAGTCGTATGCCCGGATTGAATCCGCTATCAAGGAAACGGGTAGCGATATGCCGCGAGCTATCCTAGCCTACAATTTTGCGATAATGGCAACCATCGCCAAACATGGGACATCTGTGATGTGTCCAATAGTAATCGACTCCCCGAACCAGCAAGACCAGGATGTGAAGAACTATGACGGCATACTGAAGTTCATCAGGGATAATGTTCCTTCAGGGAGCCAAACGATTATCGGTCTTGTTGATGATTACAAAATCGATTTTGGTGGGGATGTCATCCAGATGAGTGAGAAGTGGCACGCACTCTCACAGTACGAATACGATGAAATTGCTGAAGAACTGAAACCATTCGAGGTAGCCATTATAGGGACTACGGACTAACTAGTTATTAACTATGGTGAAACGCTGGCATTGCACATCTGTTTTCAGCCCTGACGAGAATACCGATAGCATAACACGCCACAAGAGACGTCTCGCTGAAACTCGCGGCTCATCGGCAGCCCCGTTAGCCGAGAAAATTATAGTAATGACCAGAATCATATTGATTGTTCAAATAGCTCTGATAGGGGCTTTCTTTTATTGCTCATGGCAAGCTGATCAGGCTATGGATAAAGCCGGAATCGGCAATTTAGAGTTATGGCGGCAATACAGTTCATATGCGGGCTTTGCATTTTATCTTGTGGTATGTTTGTGGGTGATTACGATAATCACGGTCGTTTCCAGTAAAAGATTCACGGAAAAGAGTTCCCAAATCGCGATTGGATTTCCACCCATCATAATGGTTTCAGGTTGGCTTCTCTATTGGTTCATTTAGTCCATCAAACAATTTAAGCAGACAGGATTTCCCGGAATCACCATGCCAAGTAATAACTCCAATGACATCATTATTTACCAGAGCCCTGATGGTACTTCCAAACTCGATGTCCGCCTTGACCATGAAACGGTCTGGCTGACCCAAAAACAGATGGCGGAGCTGTTCGACAAGGACAGCGATACTATTGGCCTGCATATCCGCAATGCATACAAAGAGGGAGAGTTGCAGCCGGATGTAACTACCGAGGAATCCTCGGTAGTTCAAAATGAGGGAACCCGGAAGGTACGCAGAAAACTACGGTTCTATAATCTTGATGTCATAATTTCCGTCGGCTATCGGGTTAAATCCAGGCAGGGAACTCAGTTCCGGCAGTGGGCTACGAGAGTCCTCCGCGACCATATCGTCAAGGGTTACTCACTCAACGAGCAGCGTTTTCGCGAACAGTCGGAGAAGCTTGCCGAAATGCGTCGGACCGTTGAGTTGCTGGCCCGCACCCTTTCCAACCAGGAATTGGTGAGCGAGGCGGGCAAAGATGTTTTACGGGTCATTACCG
>JAQUCQ010000098.1 GCA_028686145.1 Desulfuromonadaceae bacterium
CGTCTGAATAACGACAACATAAAAGTGGATTCTATCACCGTCTGGGAGTCTGACAACGCGTCCGCACGCTATTATGAGTAATCCGGTATATATAAGCGAAATTTTTTCGTCTATTCAGGGCGAAGGGATGCTGGCAGGGCGCAGACAGATTTTCGTGCGTCTCATGGAATGCAACCTTGATTGTAAATATTGCGACACGGACTTTGAAAAGTCTGATGTTTGCCGGCTGGAATCTAAACCTGGTTCAGGCACGTTTATTACCATCCCTCAGCCGTTATCAGTGCATAAACTATCTTCTCTTTTAAATGATTGGCTCTTGCAGATACCGGGGGCACATCATTCGGTAAGCTTCACCGGTGGGGAACCACTTCTGTACGCGGATGCTCTTGCTGAGTGGTTTCCTGTGATCAGAACAGCTCTTCCGATTCACCTTGAAACAAACGGTACCATGCACGGTGCTCTTAGACGCGTAAAACAGTGCGTAGACTTTATAAGTATGGACATGAAACTGCCTTCAACTGCCGGCTGTGCGGAACGATTGTGGGATCTGCATACACTTTTTCTGCAAGAGGCGTACGGCAACAATGTCTCCGTAAAAGTAGTGATTGGTGAATCAACCTCCGACAATGAGATCCGGCAGGTGTGCGATGTGATCTCTTCCGTTGATGGGACACTACCGCTCTTTCTGCAGCCATTGTCGATGCCGGATGGCAGTGTCGGCATTTCCGTAGGGCATATTCTGCATCTTCAGGAACTGGCATCGTCTCGCCTGCCAGATGTCCGGGTAATCCCGCAAATGCATAAGCTATTGGGTGCACTTTGATTATTGAAACTATTACACTGAGTCCTACTCTCTGCGTTACGTTACTTGATCAGACGCGGCATTATTTTGGAGGCTACTTTCATGTTAAAGTGCTTGCATATTGTGATGTCCCGCTGGAAGAGCGCTATTTTGAATACAACGCCGAATTCTGTGACGCCGTAGTAAAAATGGGGGCGTCTGTCAGATTTGAGCGGATTCTTGAAAAAATGGCTGTTCCCGAGTCAGAAATAGAATCTGTCCGCAGCCTGTTGATACAAGCCTTTCATGAAACAACCAGCACCTATTTATCAACTGCTGAGTTTGCTCCCCGCTTTGTCCGGAGCGAGTATCAGAAACGTGTAAAAAAATCCCCTCAAATTCGAAGTTTAAGAGCGTAATGTGTCATTACCCGTTGCAATTATTGATAAACTTGCCTTTGGAGGCAATGGCGTCTGCCGGATTGACGGTAAAGTCTGTTTTGTACCCTTCAGCTGTCCGGGTGATGAAGTCTCACTTCGGATAACAGCCCAGAAAAAATCGTACTGCACGGCGTTAATATCCGAGCTTTTACACGCCTCACCTTTCAGAACTGTTCCGGAATGTCCAATCTTTGGAACATGCGGAGGCTGCAGCTGGCAACATCTCAGTTATCATCTCCAGCTTGAACAGAAAAAGCAAATTCTGGGAGAAACGCTTTGGAGGGGCGCTCGTGTTCCTGCGGAATTGATTGAAGATGTTGTCGCTGCCTCAAATCAGTATGGCTACCGGAATCGCCTCCAGTTCAAGGTTGCTGTCCGTAATGGATCGCTTCAAATTGGCTTTTTTCGGCAGGGTTCGCATCAGGTGGAGGATGCGGCAGGTGGGTGTCCTATTGCTGCGCCCGTGATCAATCAAGCACTGAACTGTTGCAGAGCCATACTTCAGTCCTATCCGGATATTGAGTCGATCTCTCAGCTCAGTATTGATGCCGGTGACAGCGGTTTGGTTATCGCCATACACCATGGTGGCGTTTTTACTGCGAAGAACAGGGCGTTCTTTATTGACCGGTCTGGAGATTTAGGACCGTGCACGGGACTTTTTCTTAAAACCGACCATCAGCGGTCGTATGAAAAGTTGTGGGGGAACGCTGAAATATCCTACCGTATGAACCAGGCGGATACGGATAAGATGCCGCTTGAGCTGACTTATGCACCTGGCGGCTTTGCGCAGGTTCACCAGTTGCAAAATATGTCCATGTTGTCTGTCATCAGGCAACTTGGTACATTTGCACCTACTGAACAGATCCTTGATCTGTATTGTGGCAACGGCAATTTTTCGCTTCCCCTGGCTTCCGAAGTTGCATCAGTGGTGGGAATTGAAGGAAATGCTAATTCAATTCGGGCTGCGGAACATAACCGGGAACTAAACAAGGTTGCAAATATTCAGTTTTTTTGTGATGATGTCGCCGCTGGTGTGCTCCGTCTCGTCGCTGAAGGACGTAAATTTGATACCGTTTTACTTGATCCGCCGCGCTCAGGTGCTGGCGAAGCCGTTTCAGGTATTGTACGCCTGCAACCGGATAAAATAATTTATATTTCATGTGATCCGAGCACTCTCGCGCGCGATTGCGGATTGTTCTCCCGTTATGGTTATCATGTCGTTGCGGCTGTTCCAATCGATATGTTTCCTCAGACCTACCACATTGAAAGCGTTACAATGCTCCGCAGGTCTTAGAAAGGCTTTGTTATGAGTTTTATCAGCCGGTTGTTTTCAAAGTCACCATCAGATTTGTTGGGTAAAGGTGACAAGTATATGGAATCAGATAGTTTCTTTGATGCCAGGACATGCTATGAGGATGGTCTCCGGCTTTGTTCCGTCGAAACTCCTGATGGTGATCTGAAAACTGTTTTTTCCGAGCGAATAGAAGCTGCCAATCGCAAGCTGGCCGAACTCAATATTCACGAAGCCGAGTGTGCATATTCACGTGGGGATGCCGACAAGGCAATCGACCATCTGGAACTTGTAAAAACACTGACTCATGATCAGGCTTTACGTGCAAAGTCGGAAAAATTGATTCTCATCTATTCGCCGCCTGAGAGTGATGATGTTGCACCGCCCAACATCTCTTCCTGTGGTTCGTGTTGTGGATCTTCCAGTAGTGAATGTAGTGATGACTCGCATCCGGATGACTCTTTGCCGTTGATGGAATATTACGATCTCCTTATCCAGCAACTGCCGAGTGATCAGTGTGAGCGCTATGCTGAATTAGGTGAGGATTTTGCGCATGCGTACATAGCTGCCAGCCGGGACGACCATCACGAAGCTCTGGCCGCATTTGAAAACTGTTTTAATACTCTGCCGCATGATATCTACTGGTATGAAAAAGGAAAACTGCTGCATCGGCTTGGAAATGATCGTGAGGCAGAACAGTGCTTGCGCAAAGCGATTGAGCTGAATGATGCCAATTCGCTTGCTTGGTTGACTCTGGTACTCGTACTGCGTGAGGGTAATCGTTTTCAGGATGCTCTGACGACAATTGATGCTATGGTTGCAGAAGATATCATGCCGGAACAGGCGCTTTTGTTGCGTGCCGAAATATTTGAGGCTACAGGAGAGCATGAAGGTGCCGTGAATCTGTATGTTGAATTACTACAGACTCCCTACGCTCGCGCCGCTGCTGAAAAACTGTATGGTATTCTGTTGGAAACTGGCCGTCAAGGTGATGCTGCAGTCATTTTTAAAAAATACCTGAATAAATCATGTCATTAGTGCATAATAATTTTTCTGTTTATACGTGCTAAAGATGTCAATTAATCAGATTTTCAGCCGGAACGGCTACGATAATGGAGGGATCAAATGAATAAGTCAGAACTTATCGAACAGTTAGCTTTAAAAAAAGATTTACCGATCAAGCGGGCCGAAGAGCTAGTTAATTTGATTTTTTCATCGATGTGCGAAGCGATGGTAGAAGGTGAACGTATCGAAATTCGTGGCCTGGGTAGTTTTGTTATCAAGGAATATGGAACATATACCGGCCGAAATCCTAAAACAGGTGAGCCAATCAAGGTAAGTCCTAAAAAGCTGCCTTTTTTCAAAGTCGGCAAGGAACTGAAAGAAATGGTGCTAGGGTAATCAGCCAATGACCGGTATCTCTTCTGCAAATATAACCATTATTCGTGGCTGTAATTGAGGACGCACGAATGAATGATTATTGTGCCTCCATTGATTTTGGAACAAATACAGCCCGATTACTCATTGCTATACGTTCAGCTAGCGGAGTTACCCCGGTTCGGGTTGAGCGCGAGGTTGTCCGTCTTGGTGGTGGTTTTAGCGATGAGTTTGGTTTGTCTGCTGAAGCCCAGGAACGCGGCTTGGCCTGTCTGCATAGATTTGCAAAAATCATCTCAGGCTATGACGTGAAGCAGGTCAGGGCGTCTGCAACAAGCGCAGTTCGAGATGCCGTTAATGGACGTACGTTCGTTGATAGAGTTAGTCAGGACACAGGCATCCAACTCAGTGTCATTGATGGAGATGCGGAAGCGCGCTTGACCCTTAACGGAGTTTTGTCGGGCCTTGATGCTGAAAGTAGTACACTTGTGGTACTTGATGTCGGGGGAGGAAGTACTGAATTTACCGTATCATCGTACGGGTCACCGGTATTTATCAGAAGTATGCCGATTGGCGTCGTACGACTTACAGAAGGGTTTAGCACTGGTGCCGAGATGTTTGAACGCGTACAGTCTGTTCTCAATCAGCTTGAAAATGACCTCGCCTCAGCAGGAATTAATTTTTCAGAAGATTGCGAACTGGTTGGAACAGCCGGCACCGCGACGACAATCGCAGCAATCAAGTTAGAGATGGTTGATTACGACTATCGTAAGGTTAATAATTTCACCGTTAGTCGAGCCGATATCGACGTAATCTATCATCGTTTGTCAAAACTGACCCCTCAGGAAAGACTGTCAATCAAGGGGCTTGAAAAAGGACGTGAGGATTTGATTATTGCCGGTCTGGTAATCATCACATCAGTAATGGACCGATTTGGCTTCAATCGGTTGAAGGTCAGTGATTTCGGACTGCTGGAAGGATTGGCGCTCGCAACGTAACATGTGTTCTGGAACCGGTAGTCTTTTGTCCGGATTTATCCTGGAGCTAAAAAAACTACACGTATATGGGGGCAAAATGCTGGATAAGCGTCGCTGCGGTGTGCTGTTACATCCTACGTCATTGCCGGGACCGGGCGGTATCGGCTCACTGGGTACGGATGCCCGCCGATTTGTTGATCTGCTGGCGGATATGGGGATGTCGTATTGGCAAGTGCTTCCGCTTACGCCGCCGGCGTGTGGCAACTCTCCCTATTCGGCCTTTTCAGCTTTTGCAGGAAATCCCCTGCTGATTGACCTTGACCAGGTTGCTGCAGATGGCGATCTTTCCGTTATAAAATACGAAGATGACTCAGATGAAACATGTGTAGATTTCGAGACTGTTTCGCAAAAGAAAATGGAGTTGCTGCGGACAGCGGGCGCCAGCTTTTTGGCAAATGATGTTGCGCGGCATAAACAGGAATTCTGGGATTTTTGCAACACGACTCCCTGGCTTCATAACTACGCACTTTTTATGGCCTTGAAGCGTAAATACAAAGGGAAATCATGGGAAAAATGGCCGGCTGAACTGGCTCTCCTGACTCCGGAAAAGTATGAAAAAGCCTCCATTGAACTTGGGGCAGATATTGGTATCCAAAAATATATTCAATGGCAGTTCTTTAGGCAATGGCGTGGGCTACGAGGATATGCTACCGACAAAGGCATCGCCATTGTCGGTGATATACCTATTTTTGTCGGCTACGATTCTGCCGATGTCTGGAGTCACCGTGAACTGTTTCTTCTTAATTCGAAGGGTAAACCGACTGTTGTTGCAGGAGTTCCTCCCGATTATTTCAGTGTGACTGGACAGCTGTGGGGTAATCCTCTGTATGACTGGGAGACGATGGGACGCCAGAAGTATGCGTGGTGGATCGAGCGGTTTCGTGCCTTGTTTGAGCTCTTTGATGTCATTCGCGTTGATCACTTTCGAGGATTTGAAGCTGCCTGGCAAGTTCCAGCCGGAGAAAAAACTGCTATCAACGGCACTTGGGTCAAGGCGCCTGGAACAGCTCTCTTTGATACGATATTTGCTGCCCTCGGAAAATTACCGATTATTGCTGAAGATCTGGGCGTAATTACCCCAGATGTTGAAAAACTGCGTGACCGCTATGACTTTCCCGGAATGAAAATATTGCAATTCGCCTTTGATTCGGGGCCGTCAAATCCATATTTACCGCATAACCATCAAAAAAAATCAGTGGTCTATACCGGAACTCACGATAATGATACTACGGTTGGCTGGTATCATTCACTGTCAGATACTCAACGTAGTAGAGTAAGTTGTTATGTGGGAGGAAAAGGGGATGACACAGTCGAATGCATTCTTCGTTCGGCACTGATGTCTGTTGCGGATACTGCCATTGTCCCTCTTCAAGATTTGTTCCGGTTGGGAAGCGAGGCCCGGATGAACGTTCCAGGTACCGCCTTTGGAAACTGGTCATGGCGCTTTACCTGGGGCATGGTTGCTGCTGACTTAGCCTCTCGTGTTCGTAAACAGATTGAATGCTATGGTAGGGTGTAAATAGAACTGTTAGTAAATTTCTTGACAATTCAGGCATATTCTCTATACTGACTTGCTTTAAATTTATAAGCGGTCTGAACAGGGATGGTGCATGTGAAAATAGTAGTAGACCACATAAAAGATACTCCTGTTGCGATTCATTTTGATGAGCCTGTAGAGAAGTTTCCTCTTCTTTCAGGTATGCAAGACGATAAGATCTGCAGCATTACCGGAAATATTCAAGGAGATATGACTGTTACCCGTGAATATGAAAATATACGCGTAACCGGAAGGGTATCGGCCCCTTTGGGACTTTCCTGCTCTCGTTGCCTTGCAGATTTTACTTCATTTATTGATACAAGCTTCACAATATTTTTTCGAAAAGAGGCAGTAATTGCCGCCACAACCGAAGATGAACTTGAGCTTGGCGAAATGGACCTGCTCTCCTCTTCGTACTCTGGCGACGAAATTGATTTGACTCATGAGATTGAAGAGCAGATTGCGATGGAAATCCCGTTAAAGCCTCTCTGTAATGACGCCTGCAAGGGGCTGTGTCATGAGTGCGGCATTGATTTGAATACCTCCAGCTGCTCATGCAGCAAAGAACCCGTAACTCTTACTTTCAGTGCGCTGAAGGATTTTAAGATAACCAGAAAATAGAGCGGTGGCACGATAACGTGTATCACCAGAAAAAGGAGAAACACCATGGCTGTACCCAAGAAAAAAACATCTAAATCACGCAAGAATATGAGAAGGGCCCATGACTTTTTAACAACCCCGACACTATCCATTTGCCCTCAATGCAAAGCTGCAAAGCTGCCGCATCGTGCTTGTCTCGCCTGTGGAACATACAAGGGTAAAGAGGTGATTGACCTTTCCTCAGCACAAGCTTAGAGAACTGACCCTGTGCCATTTCCGAAACAAATGAGGGTTGCCGTTGACGCAATGGGTGGCGACAATGCCCCGGTTGTCGAAGTTGAAGGTGCCGTTGCTGCATGTCGTGAATTCGGGTTGTCGGTGACGCTTGTCGGTGATCGTGTGCGTTTGGAGGCGGAACTGGCCAAACATGCTGTCAATGGGCTTGATATTGATGTTTTTCATGCAAGTGAAGTTGTCGGCATGCATGATTCCGCTTCAGATGCGGTACGAAAAAAACGTGACTCTTCCGTACGTCGTGCATTTGAGTTGGTAAAGGACGGCAAGGCATGTGCTGCGGTAAGTGCCGGAAACTCCGGTGCCACCATGGCATCTGGCATGTTTGTTCTCAAGCGGATTGAGGGGATTGAGCGTCCGGCGATTGCCCAACTATTCCCTACACTTAAAGGACAAACGTTGGTTCTGGATATAGGTGGAAACGTAGATTGCAAGCCGTTGCATCTCGTCCAGTTTGCCATAATGGGGGAGGTGTATGCCCGCTATGCTATGGGAGTGCCTTCGCCAAAAGTTGGCTTGCTTTCCAATGGCGAAGAGGATTCAAAAGGAAATGAACTGACCAGGGAAACTAATGCAGTCCTGCGCAAGACGTCGCTTAATTATTGCGGATATATCGAGGGGCGGGATATTTTTGCCGGTGCTGTTGATGTGGTCGTTTGTGATGGCTTTGTGGGAAATATTGTACTGAAACTTTCCGAGGGATTGGCGGACGCCGCGGGTAGAATGCTGAAAAGGGAGATTGTTAAGAGTTGGGTCTCCAAGATCGGATATCTATTTGTGCGTGGTGCCTTTAGCCGCTTCAAGAAAATTGTCGATTATGCCGAATACGGAGGCGCACCGCTACTGGGAATCAATGGTGTGGGCATGATCTGCCACGGCGGCTCCAACGTCAAGGCGATTAAAAACGCGATACGGTTTGCCCATGAGTACGCCAAAAACGGCGTTTCACAGCACGTTGCCGATAAATTATCTGAAAATCATTCTGTCTTGATACGTAGTGACAACCTGCCTCCCATCGCAGCAGAGTAATGGAGTCTCAATCGTGAATGTCAGAATTACTGGAACCGGCTCTGCTTTGCCCGGGAAAATTCTTACCAATGCTGAACTTGAACAGTTGATTGATACCACTGATGAATGGATTACAACAAGAACCGGCATTAAAGAGCGCCGTATTGCAGCTGATGGAGAATATACATCAACCTTTGCCGCTGAGGCGGCTCGTCGTGCTTTGGCAATGGCCGGGGTTAAGCCTGAAGAATTAGATCTGATCATACTTGGTACTGTTACCCCCGATTTTCCCTTCCCTTCAACAGCGTGCATTGTCCAAGACCAACTGGGCGCCACGAATGCAACCGCTTTTGATCTTTCTGCGGCCTGCTCCGGTTTTATCTTTGGTTTGTCAATTGCCGAAAAGTATATTCGCACTGGTGCCGCTCGAAAGGTTCTGGTTATAGGGGCTGAAGTATTATCACGTATCGTTGACTGGCAGGATCGCAACACCTGCGTTCTGTTTGGTGACGGGGCTGGGGCCGTTGTCCTTGAGGGTTCTGAAGGTGATCATTCTCTGCTTTCAACCCACACCTTCAGCAACGGCGAATATTGGAACCTTCTCTATCAGCAGGGGAGCGGCAGTCGTAATCCGGCTACCGACAGCCGTACGCTGGATGAACGGCGGATCTATCTGTCGATGGCAGGAAATGATGTCTTCAAGCATGCTGTCCGTGGTATGGAGGAAGCTGCCGTAAAAGCCCTGGATGCCAATGGACTCATCTCATCTGATATTTCGCTTATGATACCTCATCAGGCCAACCGGCGCATTATTGATGCGACGGCAAAACGGCTTGGACTTGATTCAGATAGAGTGTTTGTTAATCTTCACCATTACGGCAACACTTCTTCTGCTTCAATTCCAATTGCACTTGACGAAGCGAATCGCCAAGGAACTCTTACTACTGCCGGCAAGATTCTGCTGGTAGCTTTTGGAGGTGGCTTCACCTACGGTTCTGCGCTTATTGACTGGTAGTAAATAGCAAATTTTAACGAAAGACAGGAATATATTCATATGCCTAAAACTGCATTCATTTTTCCCGGTCAAGGATCTCAGTATCCCGGCATGGGCAAGGATCTGGTCGAAACATATACTGTTGCACGTCAACTGTTTGAAGAAGCGGATGATGCTCTTGGATTCAAATTGTCTGAGCTTTGCTTCTCAGGGACTGACGCTGATCTTAAGTTGACTGCCAACACTCAGCCAGCAATCTTGACAGCAAGTATCGCAGTATTGAAGGTCGTTGAACAGGAAACTGGGCTGAAGGCTGATTTTGTAGCCGGTCATTCTCTTGGTGAATATTCGGCACTGGTATGTTCCGGAGCTCTCTCTTTTACCGATGCAGTCAGGACGGTTCGTGCTCGCGGAACATTCATGCAGGAAGCCGTCCCGGTCGGTGTCGGAACGATGGCTGCCAT
>JAQUCQ010000099.1 GCA_028686145.1 Desulfuromonadaceae bacterium
GGTAGTCGGCGGGTTTGGCTCATCGTTCAGCAGGACAAAGTTTTTAACCGTGTCCATTCGCCCGCGGATCTGTTCCAGAATCGGCAGAAACTCGGCATTTACCAGCAGAACATCATCCTCGGCATGGTCGATCGTATAGAGGATCTGCTCTGGTGAGAGACGCACGTTAATGGTATGCAGCACCGCCCCAATCATCGGTACGGCGAAAAAACATTCCAGGTAGCGATGCGAGTCCCAGTCCATAACCGCGACCGTATCGCCCGGCTTGACGCCAAGCGAAGTCAGGGCATTGGCCAGGCGCTGTACCCTTTGACGCAGTTCTCGATAGGTGTAGCGAAAACTGCTGCGGTACACGATCTCCTGGTCCGGAGCGTTCACGACCGGGCAGAAGAGCAGGTTTTTGATGAGCAATTGATAGTTGTAGGCGGAAGGAGTGCAGGGTATGGTAAATTCAGGCACAGCGACGGGCCTCCTTGCATGACAAAGAAATAGTAAGAGCTCTTTCTGTAGCACGACTGCCGCAATATTTCCAAACAGAATAAAACTGCCGCAGCACCGTGCCAACTACGTATGGTCTATCTACCGTCACTGTTCAAAGATTACATCCATAGCACCTTGAACCGTGGCAACTCCCTCCAGTCGGATGCCGCGTTTTTTAAGACGCTTCAGGCTGCCGACCGGAACAATGCATCGTTTGAAGCCCAGTTTTTCGGCTTCAGCAATGCGCAATTCCGGTTGGGTTACAGCACGCACCTCCCCGGCTAGGCCAACTTCACCGAAAACTACCGTATCAGGCGGAATGGCTTTGTCGAGATGGCTGGAGGCAACGGCCATAATCATGGCTAGATCGGCTGCCGGCTCGTTCAGTCGTGCGCCTCCGGCCGCATTTAAGAAGATATCCTGCCCCGCCATATGTAAACCTACTTTCTTCTCCAGAACGGCAACCAACAATGCCAGACGGTTATGGTCAACCCCGATGGTCGTTCGCCGGGGGACACCGTAGGAGGACGGAGTCACCAACGCCTGGAGTTCTACCAACAACGGGCGGCTTCCCTCCAGTGAAGTGGTAACGACTGAGCCTGACACCCCCAGAGGACGCTCGGAAAGGAACAGCTCCGAAGGATTTGCCACCCCGCATAGCCCCTCCTGTTTCATCTCAAACACGCCAATTTCATTAGTAGAGCCAAATCTGTTTTTGACCGCCCGCAATATGCGGAACGGATGACTGCCGTCACCTTCAAAATAAAGGACTGTGTCAACCATGTGCTCAAGGACGCGTGGGCCTGCTATTGACCCATCCTTGGTTACGTGACCGACGATGAAGATCGGAATACCAGTCCCCTTGGCAAGCAGCATCAACTTGCCGGCTGATTCCCGCACCTGGCTGACGCTGCCGGGGGCGGATTCCAGCGCAGCAGTCCAGACCGTCTGGATCGAGTCTACGACCATTGCAGCCGGCTTGAGAGTCGCAGCCTGACTCAAGATCGCTTCCAGCGAGTTTTCCGCCAGAATCAGCAGATTGCGGCTTGATGCTCCGAGACGTTCGCCCCGCAGGCGTGTCTGCGAAGCGGACTCCTCGCCCGAAACATACAGCACGTCCCCCGCCACTGAAGCGAGCGTATGCATCGCCTGCAGCAGCAGCGTTGATTTCCCGATGCCGGGGTCACCACCAATCAGCACCAGTGAACCGGGGACGATGCCACCTCCAAGAACCCGGTCAAGTTCTCCTATGCCGGTTGGCCTGCGTGTCTCCGTTTGGGGTGGAACATCACAAATCGGTATGGGATGAGCATTCCCTGTCGGGCCTGACGAATGCGAACCTTTGATGACTGCCTCTTCCACCAGACTGTTCCAGGCACCACAATCCGGACATTTGCCAAGCCATTTAGGGGATTGGCTGCCGCATTTCTGGCAGGTAAAGATGGTTTTCTGCTTCATATACCCCTTTCGTACGTTTCAAGACAGAAGCGTTATTCCGTATTATGAAACAACCTGCATGGATTGACGCACTGCATGTCAGTGCAAACAAAGTTATTTGGGAAAGACATTTCCGGTGCAGTATGGCATAATTTTAAGTCTCTATACAAGGATACCAATGGATTTCTATCGACCACCGACAACTCAAGGAACGCTTGATGCCCTCGGCACGCTGTATCGTGCTGTGCAAGCGTGGAAGTTCTACCCGAAAGGGCATCCGACCCGGCGCAGCAGACTGGACCTGGCCCATTCAGCGCTACTGCAGCTACTTGATGGCAATGCACTTTCGCTTGCCTGTGGAAGTAACGGCTTCAGCTTCCCTGACGGAGAGTTTCTCAAGGACACTTCCGGGGCGACGGCTGCTCTTTCATATGAGCTGTTTATCCGCCGGGCCCAAAAAATAACGTTTTCCCATGACCTGTTTCAGGAAGATCTGCTTGCACTCTGCAAGATATTGTCTCTATCTCCCGAAGAGATTGTGCAATCAGGTGGTCTTGACACCGTGATGGCTGGCCGCGGCGTCCGTTCCGTCTGGGTGAATGAGTTTGACCTGACCATCATCAGGGCAAAACGGCAAAAGATCGAGCAAACCGGAATTATTCCTCAGGGAATTGACGACTCCGAAACAGGTAATGAAGCGGTACCTGCCAATGAAGCATCATCTTCACAACCGGATGAAGATTCCTCTGAGCAGCAGTTTCAAGAGTTGCTCGGGCAATTAACCATGTGCGTTAACGATGACGTCTACCTGAGGTTACTCCACCAGATAATTGCCTGTGCCGACAATCTCCAATCGCTCCATAAACAGCACCTGCTTTTCCCGCTGATAGAAGTGCTTGCCACCCACTCCACCGACGCGGCACGAAGCGAATGTATGCAAAAGAATGCTCAATTTGCCTTGGAGCGCCTTATTTCAACCGGTGAAATTCTGCAGGTCGTGCTTGAACGGGCTGAACAGGACAACAGCGTGTCGCAAAAGACTCTTCAAACAGTCCTGAAGACCGGCGGTGCCGCCGCCATTTCGGCTGCAGTCAAACTGATGGGCCGCACCAGCAGCCTTAAAGTCAGAAGAATGTTTTCCTCCATGCTGGGAAATCTGGGAGAGGAGGCCGTGCCTGCGCTTCTGGATTTAATGCACGATTCCCGCTGGTTCATCATCCGAAATATCTGCGCTATTTTAGGATCGATCGCAAGCAATAAAGCACTTGCAGCACTGACAACATGCCTGCATCATTCGGATCTCCGCGTGCGTAAAGAAGCCATTCGCAGCTTGGCACAACTGGGTGGGCACGAAGCGGAAACGGCGATCCTTGCTATTCTACGCAGCACAGATACGGCTCTCTATCCACAAGCAATTGCTTCACTGGGTGCTATGAAAAGTAGAATATCAATAGTTGAACTTATGAAAATAGTGTTTTCCAGAGACCTGTTTTTAAAATCACTTCCCCTCAAAATTGAGGCCCTGGCAGCTATCGCGTCAATCGGCACACCGCAGGTGACACCGCATCTTGTGACACTTCTTGGCAAGCGACATTTATTTGCTGCAGCCCGCGGGAAACAATTGAAAGCTGCTATAGCTGCATGCCTGGGGAAGCTCGGTGATCCCAGAGCTGTGCCGTCCCTTGAAAAACTTGCTTCCGATGGCGGGTACGTTGGCTCTGCATGCTCAGATGCAATCGCACTGATAGAAAAATCAGAAGGAAAAACTGATGGGAACCCTTGATAAATCAAGCGCACTTAGACTGGTCACGCTTTTCTCCGGCGCGGTGAAGGGAATAGCTTTTTACCCCGCGGCACACCCGGCAATCAGGCAACCTCTCACAGATCTGTATGCTATCTTGACAACAGCTCTCAACCGGGAAGATCACGTGTCATGGGGGCTCATCGACGGTATCATGTTCTTTGGCGACCACCTCTTTATTGCCCCCTCAACGGCAATTGCCGACCTGACTAACCGGATGATTGAAAAGGAAATAAGCCGGATCATAGTGACATCACCGCTTGGTTTTGATGAACTGGAAATATTTATTAAACTATTCTCTGCCAAGAGCGGTCGTTTTGAGGCTCTTTCGCGTCACATGGCGGAGACAGGAATTACTTCTTTTAAGCTGGTCCGGCGTGGCGACGAGAGCTTTGATCAGGAACATGACGCGCTGGAAGGGGACTCCGATGGTAGCAACGTTGAGACCTACAACAGGTCTCTTTCTGCCATCAGAACAATCTGCCACGACATTGAACGGGGCCGCATACCAAACAGTGCCCCGATGATACGGGTTATTGACCAGATGGTCGGGATCACCATGCAGGAACCATGGGCAATGCTGGGATTAACAATGATCAGGGATTATGACAACTACACCTTTAACCATTGCGTAAATGTCGGAGTCCTTTCAATGGCGCTCGGAGCGGCACTCGGCCTGGATGCTATGAGCGTCAGGGACGTGGGGATTGCAGGACAGTTGCATGATATCGGCAAGACTATGATTTCTAAAAATATTATTAATAAACCTGGTAAGCTTTCAAGTGCAGAATTTGCTGAAATGAAACGACATCCTGAGCTCGGGTCTAAAATAATCCGTGAAATGGAGGGGCTCGCACCACATATTTCGTCAGTTGTGCTGGGACATCACCTGCACTATAACAGGAGCGGTTATCCTGAGTGGGCAAGCAAGCTGCCATTCAATCAGATGATTGATATTGTCGCCATTGCTGACACGTACGATGCCATCACAACGCTCCGCTCATACCAGTACCCGGTAAACCCGAAGACGGCTTTGGACGAGATGCAGAAACTGGCAGATACAATTCTGGATGGTGAGATATTCGCTCGCTTTGTTGAAATGATGGGCACCTATCCGGTAGGCACTCTCGTACGTCTTGATACCAATGAGATTGCGATTGTGCGTCGCCCGAACCCTTTAAATGAAAATGCTCCACTGGTACGGATTCTGATTGATGGAGATGGCATTCGGTTACATCCGTCGCGCAAACAGGCGCTTATCGGCCCTGACGGATCGCACTATGCCCGGATAGTCAGTGTTGTTGACCCATTATTGAAAAGTATTGATATCGGACAATTGATTGCAAACGGGGACGTCTAAAGAGGCATGCGGCTGAGTGCTGTGGCCGCCGCCAGACGCGTTGAGGAGTGGGGTGATATCAGGAGTGCCTGAATTTGACTCAATGAATACAGATCCCTTAGTTCTGCAAGCGTTAATGCTGCTTCGGCTTCCAGCACACCATCACTTGCGCTCAGGAAAATACGCAGTTTATCGATAATATCCGAAGTAACTGAAAAATTACGCAACGCCTCAATCGCCCTGCCCTGAACAGCCGGGTTCTCGTCGTCAAGAAGTTCCCCAAGAACCGGGAGCGCCGCCGGCAGCGCCAACCGCCCCAGCACTGCTGCAGCCGCCGCACGGATATCCACTTCAGGCCGCCTGGCACAATAGACAAGCGCGGAAAGGACTCTTTCCCCGCCGACCTCACCCAGCGCATAAATGGCCCCGATTCGGGCTCCCATATTACCAGTCTTCAGCGTTGCAAGAATATCCTCAACGCTGCAGATCTTTTCCAAAGCTTCAATTGCCTCGGCTGCAGCAATTCTCACCTCAGGTTCAGGATCTTTCAGTAACGGCCGTATTGCCTCTATACGTGAACGGACTTTTTCCTTCATACCGCTATGTGTAGCAGAAACAGCCCGCCGAAACAATTTCAAATTGATTATTTGCAGCTTGTACACGATATATTACTTCTGATATATTGGCTCCGTTCGATGCGACATATAAATTGAGCAGGATACGTTGCCGCAACGAAGCCGCAGATGGCTGCTCGCTAAAAAAGGAGATTAAACATCATGATGGGACCGATAGAAATCAAACCGGGGCTCTACTGGATTGGATCGGAAGATCCTGACCTGCGGGTCTTTGACGATCTTTTCCCGACCGAACATGGCACCAGCTATAATGCCTATCTGCTTAAATGGAATGACAAAACAGTTCTTATTGATACGGTAGAAGAAAAATTTGTTGACGAATATATGGATAAGGTCAGGTCACTGGTAGATCCCTCAACGATCGACTATATAATCGTCAACCATACTGAGCACGATCACTCCGGTTCTCTCTCATATCTGTTGGAGCAGGCTCCGCAGGCAATGGTCTATTGTTCGACAGCAGCCAAAAACTTTCTCGGCAACATCCTGCAGAAACCGATAACCTGCCAAACTGTTAAAGATGGGGACACCCTTGATCTGGGAGGACGCACTCTCCGCTTTATCATCGCCCCTTTTCTTCATTGGCCTGACACCATGTTCACCAGGCTGGAGGAAGATAATATTCTCTTTACCTGTGATGCGTTTGCAGCCCACTATTGGCAGGCCGGTCATATTTTCAACGACGAAGTAGAGGACTTTACCTCCGCACGCCATTTTTATTTTGACTGCATCTTCCGTCCTTTCAAGGATAAAGTACTGTCTGCCGTAGAGAAGATCCGCCACGATGTGATCGACATGATCTGTCCCAGTCACGGACCGATCATCAGGCGTGACCCGTGGAAAGTTATCCAGCAGTTTGAGAACTGGAGCAAGCCTACCTCCCAGGGCAAAAAGATTGTCATCCTGTTTCTTTCTCCGCACGGCAGCACCGAAAAGATGGCGCACGCTGTTGCCAACGGTGCTGCACACGACGGCATAGAGGTCATCAGCTATCACATTAACAGCCTGAATGCCAGCGAACTGCGTAATTTGATGGAAGAAGCTGATGCGCTGCTTTTCGGCATCCCGACGTTTAACCGTGATATTGCGAAGCCGATGTGGGAAGTACTGGCTTATCTCAGCACCATAAAGCTTAAGACCAATCTGGCAGGAATCTTTGGCAGTTACGGGTGGAGCGGTGAAGCGACCAAAATGGCGGAAGATCGTCTCAAAACCCTTGGCTTCAAGCTGGTGAGCGACACGGTACGGACACTCTTTTCACCAAAACCGGAAGTACTTGAACAGTGCGAAGCGCTCGGACGGGCAGCAGCGGAAGCGGTGGCAGCCAGATAATATTTCCGGCTGTTACTTCATGATCACACAGAAGAGGCGGGCATGGTGCTTGCCTCTTCTGTTGTATTATCCCTGAACAGTCACCCTACGAATTATACTCGGAATGATACATCATCACCAGCCTGGCACGGTTTTCGAGGCAGAGCGGGCATAATTCTCCGGCATCCTGCCAAACTTCACCAGCCAGCCATTCACCCGCCTCGGCATACAGGGAATGGGCGGTTGCTTCATCAAATTCCTTACCACACAGTGCGCACATCTTCATACTTTCTCCGAAATTCCGGCATGCGCGCGCTCGTACTCGCTACGCAGCAAACCCTGATCCACCGTACCGATTATGCTCCACGGCAGGAATTCATCTGCGGCAATCGAGCGCTGCACATAGCGATCCGTATCAATCCCACAGGTTTTGGCAGCTTTTTTAAGATTCGCACCTTCCGCCATTTCAGCCAGCAGTCCGGCGAGACGGCGATCCCCACGTGACAGGAGTGCCTGCAGATAGGACTCACGTCGGCTTTCAACCTTCAGCTTGACATTGGACATCCGGCGCAGGTTGCCCTCCAGTAATTTCACCTTGCGTTCAAGTGACGGGAGCGGCTCCATGCCGCACCACTGAAACGGCGTAAACGGCTTAGGAATGAAGGGATTAACCGACACGGTAATTTCCCCCAGCCGTTTGTTGGCACGGCCCCTCTCAATAACCCGCTCACGTATCTTTTCGACCAACCGGACCAACTCATCAAGATCTTCATCAGTCTCATTCGGCAGTCCTATAATGAAGTACAGCTTCAAATTAAGGATATCGCGGGCAATCAACATTTCGCACGCATTCAGGATCTGCTCTTCGCTCAGGTTCTTGCGAATATGATCTCGCATACGCTGGGACCCCCCTTCGGGAGCAAGCGAGATCGTCTTATGACCACTGGCAATCAGTGCATCCAGCATATCAGCATCGATTCGATCTACCCTCAAAGACGATACCGAGACCTTGGCACCTTTTTCGACGATATACCGACAGAGTCGGCCAATTTCTGCATAATCAGACACAGCCGCCCCCACCAATCCTACCTTGGTGCGATATGCAAGGCCCCGGTCGATAAGTGAGACAATATTATCGAACGGCTGCTGCCGAAATGCACCATAAATAAATCCCGAACTGCAGAAACGGCAACCACGCGGACAGCCCCGGCTGACTTCAACCAGAAACATGTCTCCAAACTCGGTATTTTCAGTCAGAATCTGCGATGATGAGGGGTCATGCTGTCCCAGACAGACAGGTGCACGCGTGACCGGCAACGGTGCCCCGGCTTCTTCTGCCTCATACCCGACCAGAGCACCTGAATGATAACGAGGCTGATAGAAAGCGGGAATATATACGCCGGGAATTGTGGCAAGTACCTGCAGCAATCCGCGGCGACCATTATCGATGGGAGAAAGCAGCGCAGTGATCATGGCGGGTATGACGTCTTCACCTTCGCCAATGCAGATAGCGTCGATAAAATCGGCGACCGGCTCGGGATTGATAAAAAAGGCGGCTCCACCAGCGATGATTAATGGATCTGACTCACTCCGCGCAGCCGAGTAAAACGGAATCCGCGCCAGTTTCAGAATCAGGGGAATATTTACGTAGTCCGGCTCGAACGAGGTGGAAAAGGCGATCACATCAAATTCAGCCAAGGGGGTAGACGTATCCAGCGAGAGCAACGGTGTTCCACTGCGGCGGTATTCTTCCAGCTCCTCACGATCGGGAAGGAAGCCCCGCTCACAGCATATATCGGCTGAGCCGCCCAGAAGTGCATGCACCGTCTGAAAACCAAGGCTGCTCATGCCCGTCTGATAGCGGCTTGGGGAGACAAGGCAGACGGAAAGCTGCCCAATCCGTCCATGCGGATGAAGATGCGTCTCAGCCTTGAGCAAGGCCCTATGGTTATTCCGAATGCTGGTGCTCATTGGAGTTGCTGCGGCAAGAATGCCGTGATTTGGCCATATTCAGTAGTTTCAACGAAAAACGCCGCAAAGAGCGGCGTTTTTGTAGTCACAAGATGTAAGTTAACTGTTTTCACCCTTTTGAGAGTGCAACATACTGTGGAAACGAGGCTGAGCCGGTTAGAACCGTGACGGCAGCTTCTCTGAAGTGCGCAGGCACAAACAAGGCTCCGGACTGAAGCTGATCTGATAGGCGCGCTTTTAACACGATGCTCCCGGTATCCGACGTTACGTTAAGGAGATCGCCAGGGCCAACACCCAGAGAAGCGGCATCATCACAGGAAAGTTCAACATAGGCTTCGCCAGCCACCAGCATATTGTTCTCGGACATGGTCGTCATTGAACCGTTATGGTGCAGTACCGGACCAATCGTCAGCGCAAATGCACGATTAGCTGGGGCCGAAGCCGGCTCAAGTGGTGCCAGCGGCACACATACTGACGTTGCCGTACGGTTTTTACTGCGCCCCATCCGGCACCCTTCATGATCGCAGACCTCATTATAGAGACCGGACAGTGTCGTAATTTCGTGATGAAGAACATCAAGTGCAACCTGGACAGCTGCAGAACCTGTAGTAACCAGACTGTAGAGTTCCGTCAGTATATCTGCATCGCTACGGGCATCTCCAGCAGGCTTGACGGCGGCACTGAAGCATTGTATGCGGTTATCGGCTGAGGTAAATGAACCAGATTTTTCTGCTCCTGATGCAGCCGGGAGAACAACATGCGCCAGCTTGGCAGTATCGGTCAGGAAAATATCCTGGACCACC
>JAQUCQ010000100.1 GCA_028686145.1 Desulfuromonadaceae bacterium
CATGTCCTTTAATTTTACAAAATCAAAAGGCTTCGTTATATAGTCATAAGCTCCATACTTCATCGCCTCAATTGCCGACTGTGTACTGTGCCCACCCGTCATCATGATAACCGCTAATCTGGAATCTATTTTTTTAGCCTCCCGCAGCACATCCAGTCCGGATTCATTACCCAGATTAATATCAACAAATGCCACCTTGGGGCGTTCTGTCCTGATGCGATTCAGCGCCGAGGCGCCATTTGTTTCCAGCAGTACCTCCACGCCCTCTTCTGCAAACACTTCGTTAAACAGACCCAACAGGGCAATGTTGTCATCTAAAACCAGAATTTTCGGTTTCATATAAAACTCTCTCTTTGCGATCAAACAGTACTCAAGTGTTTTGCCAAACAATGAATTTTACGAGCTATAATGAGATATCTTTCGGCACCAGCCGTTTCAAAACGTTCTTCGACATATCAAGAATACCCTCGAATGATGTATCCTTCAAGGTGCAGACCAATTTATAATCAGGTGTGAACTGATATTTTTTTGGTTCTCCCCTCATCATGCCGATAATAGTGTCGGGTGGAGCCGGGGTACGCGGGTGGAATGAAATGATCACCGCTGTGCCATCGAAGTCGATCTGACGAACAATCAGCTTCTTCAGCAATACCCGCAACTTCATGATCTCGAACAGGTACGAGGTCGCGAGTGGATACTTCCCGAAGCGATCAAGCACTTCATTCTGGACATCCAGCACATCCTCTTCACATTCGGCCTGAGTCAGTTTCTTGTAGATTACCAGCCGCTGCCCGGCATCCTTGACATAGGCTTCTGGGATGAAAGCCGGCACCTTGAGGTTGATTTCCGGCTCAACCCGCTCCACGTTTTCCTCGCCCCGCATCCGGGCGATGGTCTCCTCCAGCATCTGATTGTAGAGTTCAAACCCGATTTCAGTAACAGTGCCCGATTGACGGTTGCCAAGCATGTCGCCCGCGCCGCGGATTTCCATATCATGGGTTGCGATACGGAAACCGGCCCCCAGTTCGGAAATTTCCTGCAATACCCTGAGCCGTTCCCGGGCATCTGAGCTGATTGCTGCTTCGCCGGGGATCAGCAGATAGGCATAGCCACGCTGGGTGGAGCGGCCCACCCGCCCCCGCAGCTGATAGAGCTGCGAAAGGCCGAACTTGTCAGCGTGATCAACAATCAGGGTGTTGGCATTCGGGATGTCAAGGCCCGACTCAATGATAGTAGTGCAAAGGAGCAGGTTGGTTTCGCCATGCATGAAACCGAGCATGACCTTCTCCAGTTCATGTTCTCCCATTTGGCCGTGCCCCACCGCTATTTTTGCTTCCGGCACCAGTTGAGCCAGCAATTCCGCCCGCTTGCCGATCGTCTGGACGCGGTTATGAACAAAGAATATCTGTCCACCCCGACGCAGCTCCCGCATCACCGCTTCGCGGATCAGCTCTTCCGAAAAGCGGGACACAATGGTCTTGACCGCCAGGCGGTCCACCGGCGGCGTGTCGATGATCGAAAGGTCACGGATACCCATCATCGACATATAGAGCGTACGCGGAATCGGTGTAGCGGTAAGCGTCATGACATCAACCACCGCCCGAAACGATTTGAGACGTTCCTTGTCCTTGACCCCGAAACGCTGTTCTTCATCAATGATAAGGAGGCCGAGATCCTTGAAGGCGACATCTTTCTGCAGCAAGCGGTGAGTACCGATAATGATGTCGATATCCCCTTTTTTCAGACGTTCAATGGTTTCCTTCTGCTCTTTAGCGGTGCGAAAACGCGAGAGGACTTCGACCGTAACCGGATAATCCTTCAGGCGCTCATGAAAGGTTTCATAGTGCTGCTGGGCCAGAATAGTGGTCGGCACCAGAATGCCGACCTGTTTGCCATCCAGAGCGGATTTGAATGCACCCCGCAAGGCAACTTCGGTCTTGCCGTAACCGACATCTCCGCAGACCAGCCGATCCATCGGCTTTGAATGCTGCATGTCGGCAAGTACATCCTGAATCGCAGAGAGCTGGTCGGGGGTTTCCTCCCAGGCAAATGACGCTTCAAACTCCCGGTACATCTCGTCGGGCGGTGAAAATGAAAATCCTTCAGAGAGCTGCCGCCGGGCATATATTTCCAGAAGTTCCCCAGCAAGCTCCTCAATATTTTTACGCGCTTTCCCTTTTGATTTTTCCCAGGACACCCCTCCCAGCTTATCGAGCGCCGGATGACTTCCCTCCGGGCCGATATAACGCTGGACGAGTCCAAGGCGATCAACCGGAAGAAACAATTTGTCCGAGCCGGCATATTCCAACAGCAGAAAATCCCCGGCAACACTCCCGACGCTGATATGCTGCAGCCCGCGGTACAAGCCAATGCCGTGGTCGATATGCACCATATAATCGCCCGGCTTCAGTTCCGCCAGAGAGGCCAAAAGCTGCTTTTTGCGCACCTCGGAAACACCGCGGCGCCTGACCCGCTTGCCGAACAGTTCTTCTTCGGCGATCAGTACCAGACGGGAGTCCGGCAGTCGGAAGCCGCGCGAGATGTCGCCGATCAGGATAGTAATGGTAGCGAGAGATAGAGCATGCTTTGCCTCAAGCCCCACCACCTCCTGAAAACCTGCCTCACTGATAGAGCAGGGAATGGCATACGGCGTCAGGAGATCCTTGAGTCGCTCGGCCTGGGGCTGCTGATGGCACGCAATCGCAACCCGCTGGCCACCGTCAAGCCACTCGCGCAACGTGCGGGCCAGTGGAGCCAGGGCATGACTGCTTTCCTTTGATACGTTTACCCGCAGGTCACTGTTTTCCTGACACGGAATAGTAATTGCCGTTATGTCACCAGGAGCATCCAGAATCAGACCGGACAGTTCAATGACGCGGCGTTTGGCGATTACCGTTTCCAGCTCGGACCCGGTCAGGAACAGCTCGTCCGCCGGAGAGTGAACCAAACCGGCAACGGCTGCCTTGATGGTCCCTGCCGCAACCTCGTCACAGACACTGAGACAAGCAGAGTTGATCGCCTCAGGGTCGAGCAGGATCAGCGGGGCGGTGGTTGAAATATAATCGAAAATTGTTTCAAGACCGGGATGGAGGAGCGGTTGAAGGAAATCAATACCCTGGTAGTAGACCGCATTGTGCAGATCTTCCAGTATCGTACGACGGTGGTTGGCCGGAATATCGAGATCGTCGCAGAGCTGCTTCAGGCGCGGGGCAATATCCGCCAGCACTTCATTCGATAACAGCAGTTCCCGCGAGGGGAGCAACACCAATTCCTCAACCGGCTGCAAGGATCGTTGTGTCAGCGGGTCAAAGGCGCGCATAGTTTCGGCGGTATCGCCAAAAAACTCAATTCTGACCGGCGTCGGCAGGTTGGGAGGGAAGATGTCCAGAATCCCTCCCCGTACGGCGAAGGTTCCCCGATCCTCCACCAGCGGTACATTGGCGTACCCCATCCGGATCAGCCTGGCAAGCAGATCGTCCCGATCAAACTCCTCACCGGCAAGCAGATAGCAGGAAGCGTCATTCAGTACCTTTCGCGGCAGCACCCGCTGCAGAGCCGCAGCCACGGGCATGACTGTAATTCGGGATGAGCCGTTTTGCAGCCGGAAAAGCGTTTCCAGCCGGGCACCGGTCACGTCGGGATGCGGAGAAGCAGCTGAAAATGGCGCGACATCCCACGCCGGGTAGAGTGCCGCATGCACATCGCCGCATGAGAAAAAAATCAGTTCCCGGCAAAATTCTTCTGCCATCTCCTGGGTCGGGGCGATCACCAACGGGGTCTCAAGCCCTGTCCGGACCAGCTCCGCAACAAACAGAGCGGAGGACGAACCTTTCAGGTTTGGAACGATAATACGTTGTCCGCCCCGGCGAAGTGCGGCAACACAGTCTATAGTTTGAGGGATCAGTGACGTCATAGTAGTCATAAATGTCGGGCGATTTGGTCTATCAATGCTTGCGGAGTCCGGCTTTCAGCTTTGGTTTTCCTTCTTCAACAACAACTCTGAAGACAAAGTTTTCCGTACCGAGTTTTGCCACCAGCGCCGGTCGTTGCCTCTCAATGGTTGCTGCAATCAGTTCACGGGTCACCTTGTCATCAGGCATGTTGCAGGCTTTTCGGGCTTCGCGGAATTCATGGACGAGGCGATCAAGATCTGATTCAGCTGCCGCCTGCGGTGAATCAGGCTCTTTCCGTTCAGGCTTGTCTTTCTGGCGTAGGTGCAGATTGCTGATAAATCGGTCGCGGGAGTATCGCCCCTCCTCTATCAGCTTCAGTATGCGGTTCCAGTGTTCACGATACGTATTGAGGCGGGCCACCAGCATGGTGAAGCGATGTTTGTACATGGTATTACTAATCGGCACACCGCTGTAACGGCGCACCAGCGCTTCCACCTCGCCCAGCAACAGGAGCGGCTCACGTTTTTCCAAACCGATAAAATACTGTTCGTACTTGGTAATAAGCACACCAAGTTTCTGATCAAGGAGCATGATATCGTCTGCAATGGCCATCAGTAAACCTTCTAGTACGTTAGAAACGGATCCCGTATAGCGGACTTGCGAAAGTGCATACACAAACGCGCAGTACTATAGCCAAACCTGCAGATAAGTAAAGATTAAAGAACGGTATGACTTCGCAACTGCGCTAATCTCTTGACGCTTTGGCCCTCATCGCATAAAGTGTGCGCACGCATGTTTAACCCATTTTATGTGGAGATGATTGTCATGGTATCACTCGCCTCAATTGTACTTGCTGCCGGAAAGGGTACCCGCATGAAATCGGGGCTGATCAAGGTTCTTCATCCTGTTGCCGGGTTGCCGATGATAGCCTGGCCGGTCGCGGCCGCCCGGGATGCCGGTTCAGACCCGATTGTACTGGTGATCGGTCATCAGGCTAATGCGGTGCAAGGTGTTTTCCGTGGTGCCGCAGATATCCGCTGCGCCATGCAGGAAGAACAACTTGGGACCGGACATGCCGTCGCATGTGCTTTGGATGCACTCGCCGGCTTCCACGGCACGGTTCTTATCCTGTGTGGAGACACCCCACTGCTGCGATCCGAAACATTGAAAGCCATGTTGGCCTTCCATCGCAACAACCAGGCTGCCATTACGGTGCTGACCGCACTGTTAGAAGATCCGTACGGCTACGGGCGCGTTGTTCGCGACAATTCCGGCCGGGTCACCCGCATCGTCGAACAGAAGGATGCAGACCCGGAAGAACAGAAAATTTGTGAAATCAACAGTGGTATTTACTGCATGGAGTCCGACTTTCTCTTCAACAATATCAGAGGGATCGGCAATGACAATGCCCAGGGAGAATATTATCTGACCGATTTGCTGGCAATTGCCGTCCGGAAGGAGTTGAACTGCCTCGCCCTGCCGGCCGCCGATGCCGAGGAGATCATGGGAGTGAACGACCGCGTTCAGCTTGCCGAAGCCGCCGCAATTCTGCGTCGCCGCATCAACCGCGAACATATGCTGAACGGCGTCACCATGATAGACCCTGACCGCACTTACATTGACCATGGTGTCTCAATCGGCGCCGACACGACCATCCACCCCGGCTGCCGGATCGGGAAAGGAACCGTCATCGGAGAAGGATGTGAAATAGAGGGAGAGGTCAGCATCTCCGGCTGCCGGATTGGCGATGATTGCCACATCAAGGCCGCATCAGTACTGGAAGAGTCCGAGTTGGGAGAAGACGTGGCGATCGGGCCGATGGCACATCTGCGCCCCGGGACATCTCTTGGCAACAACGTCAAGATCGGCAACTTTGTCGAGACCAAGAAAATCGTTATGGGGAAAGGTTCCAAAGCTTCACACCTGACCTATCTGGGTGATGCCGAGATCGGCTGCAATGTAAATATTGGTTGTGGCACGATCACCTGCAACTATGACGGTGTCAATAAACATCGCACGGTAATCGGCGATGACGTTTTTATCGGCAGTGACGTGCAGCTGGTAGCTCCGGTTAGCGTCGGCCGCAACTCGCTGGTGGCGGCCGGCACTACCGTTACGATCGATGTGCCGCCGGATTCGTTGGCCATCTCCCGCATACCGCAGGTAAACAAGGATGGCTGGCGTTTGAAAAAAAAATAAACAATCCTTTTACGTTCGTAAAGTGCGTAATCGCGTAACATGAGAGCAAAGCTGTGACCGATACTCAGAATGGCAAACCCAACATATCCCCTCTTCAGGCCACTGAAGATAAGGCCGGTGATTCCGAACTTTTGAAGATCACCATGGAACGGCTGCGACGTGCCGAGCTGTTGTTGCGCCAAAGTGAGTATCGGCTGGTACGGGTCCAGAAATTTGCCGGCCTGGGAAGTTGGGAGTGGAATGTCCAAACCGGCGACATTTACTGGTCTGATGAGCTTTTCCGGATTTTCGGACTAAACCCGAGCGATCATCAACTAATAGAACTGGATTGGGTTTTCAGCCTGATTAACCCGCTGGATCTGCCGGCCTTCAAAAAAGTTATCTTCGCCGCTGCCACGGACGGCCAACCTTTCAACCTCGTCTATCGCATTAATTCAGGAACCGAAGGTGAAACCGTCGTCAACTGCCAGGGCGAGGTTGAGTACGACGCAGAAGGCCGTCTCCGGCTGGTATCCGGCACGACGCTGGACATTACGGACCGCATCCGGGCCGAGAGCGAAATCCAGCAACTGATCAACTATGATACCCTGACCGGACTGCCCAATCGCAGCCTCCTTCACGACCGCCTCAAGCGGGCCATTGCCCAGGCGGCGAGAGACCAGCAGCTAGTCGGCGTGCTGTTTATTGATCTGGACCGTTTCAAAAACATCAATGACACCCTTGGACACCCGGCCGGTGACACACTGCTCAAAACCATTGCCGGCAGGCTGGCAGCCTGTGTCCGCGAAAGCGATACGTTGGCCCGCCTGGGAAGTGATGAATTTGTGGTTATCCTGGTCGGTGCGAGCAGCGCCGAAGGTATCACTACCGTGGCAAAGAAAATCCTGATGCTCGTTTCCGAACCGATTTACATTGACGGTCAAGAAATCTACACCTCCGCAAGTATCGGTATCGCCGTCTACCCCATGGATGGCGACGATAGCTACGCCCTGCTCAAGCATGCCGACTTTGCCATGTACCAGGCAAAAGAGCTGGAGCGTAACAATTTTCAGTTTTTTTCCCGAGAGATGAATGTAAAGGTGTTGGAGCGCATGAAATTGGAAAATTCCATGCGCAAGGCGCTGGAACGGGAGGAGTTTTTCCTGGTTTTCCAACCCCAGGTTGATGTTCGCTCCGGCCGGATAACCGGCATGGAGGCACTTCTGCGCTGGCAGCACCCCGATCTCGGGTTACTGACACCGGATAAATTCATTCCTCTGGCCGAGGAAACCGGATTTATCATCCCGATGGGTGAATGGGTCATGCACAGCGCCTGCCGGCAGAACATAATCTGGCAGCAGCAGGGCCTGCCATCAGTCCGTGTGGCGGTAAACCTGTCAGCGAAGCAGTTCGGGCAATATAACCTTGATGAAATGATCTTGGCCACTTTGATGGAAACCGGACTTGACCCTCAATGGCTCGAACTGGAAATAACCGAAAGCGCCATCATGAAAAATGCCGAGCAGACAGCCATCATCTTGCGCAAGTTCAAAGCAATGGGTATCAGCCTTGCTATTGACGATTTCGGTACCGGCTATTCTTCCCTTGCGTATCTCAAACATTTTCCGATCAGCCGCCTTAAGATAGACCGTTCCTTTGTGCAGGATATCACTACCAATCCTGATGATGCCGCCATTGCCGAGATTATCATCGCCATGGCCCAGACTCTTAAACTCAGCGTTATCGCTGAAGGTGTTGAAACACGAGCCCAGATGGAACTGCTCTCATTCAACAACTGCATAGAAATGCAGGGTTACCTCTTCAGCCGCCCTCTGCCGGCGGAACAGTTTGCGACACTCCTCCGCGACGGTTTGAAATTTTGAGAAACGCCCACCCCCTGCACATCCCCACTCTGTCGGCCGTTTCCGTTTGGAACGGTTTTTTTGTTTCACCGTCCTGTAATCAGTAAGTCCCCTGCGTACCGACTGACACCCGCTGTGCAAGATCAGCCAGGATCTCCGCAATTGCATCGACCTTGTACGGCTTGGTGATTGCAGCACTGAAACCATAACTGCCGTAATCTGCTATTACCGGATTATTCGAGTACCCGCTTGAAACAATAAGGATGGCAGACCGGTCGTATTCCAGGATTTGCTGTGAAGCCTCCAATCCTCCCATGGCACCCGGTATGGTAAGGTCCAAGATGGCAGCGAAAAAAGGCATGCCCGCTTCCTTGGCTCCTTTATACATCATGATGGCATCTTTGCCATCAGCACATCCCGTTACCTGATAACCGAGATGCTCCAGTACCTCAGTAGTAAGATCCAGAATAAGTTTTTCATCGTCCAGAACAAGTATAGCACCACCTGCGTGACTGTCTGTGGCCCACGAATTCTGGTTCGAGTTCTGTGCAGCAATTACTGCTCCGTGCGAAGGGAGATACATTGTAAAAACTGATCCTTTGCCCACCACCGAGCTCACACTGATATGTCCACCATGTTTGCTGACAATCGAGTGAGATGAAGCCAAGCCAAGCCCGGAACCGCCGGATTTTGTCGTAAAATAGGGATCAAATATGTTTTTCTGATCCTCTTCAGGTATGCCGCACCCCTGGTCGGCAAAGGAAATCTTGACATACTCTCCCGGCGGAAGCAGCACCGTATTGTGCCCCTCCAAGGCAACATTTTCAGCCACAATGGTGAGCGACCCACCACCTGGCATAGCTTGCGCGGCATTAATAACAAGATTGTTAAACACTTGGCTTAATTGACCTTCATCCGCCTCGATGGCATGCAGGGGCTCGGAAATTTCAACAACCCCTTTCACGTTTGCCCCCCGCAGTGATAACGACAGCGACTCTTCCAAAACAGGCCCAACCGATACTTTTTTCTTGATCGGTTGCCCCCCCCGGGCAAACGTCAGGAGCTGGGCGGCAAGTGAAGCGGCCCGCAGAGATGCTTTCTCGGCATTGTCCAGCAGCTTATCTGCTTTTCCGGGAGTAGCAAGCGACATGCGGGCAAAGGAAATGTTACCCATAATTCCGGTGAGGATATTGTTGAAATCGTGAGCGATACCTCCGGCAAGGACCCCGAGCGACTCAAGCTTTTGACTCTTGAGAAGTTCGTTTTGCATCATGTGCCGTTCTGTTATGTCCTCCCCGGAAAACAGGACGCCGCTGATGCCATCCTGATCATGCAGGAGCGTATTGTGAAACGCGATCAGGCGTTCTTCACCGCTGCGGTTAAGCACCGTATTTTCGTAAAACTCCACCGGGGCGAGATTGCCTGACAACTGGAGGGCAAAGACCCGCTTCACTTTTTCGCGGACAGGTTCTGGTAGGCAAACATCAAACCAGTTTTGGCCTATCAGTTCATCGTCACGGTAACCGAGAATCCTAGACCCCTTTTTGTTCATCAGGAGAATTTGCCCCGTTCTGTCCAGAGCACAGAACATGACCCCGGCGATGTCCAGATAACGCTGGGCGGTCTCCTTTTCATAGGTGATCGCTTCAACGGCCAGGTAGTGTTCAGTGATGTCACGAGCCACCCCGATCACGCCTGCCACATGGCCGGCAGCGTCATAAAAAGGGGTCTTGACCACTTCAACGAGGGACTTTCGGCCATCAGCTCCGGTAATCCAGGGTTTAAACAACACGGGGCATCCTGATTCCATTGCCTGACGGTCTG
>JAQUCQ010000101.1 GCA_028686145.1 Desulfuromonadaceae bacterium
TTTACGAAAAGGAGGATTTACTGATTGACGGCTGCGGCAAAGATTCATCATACAATTTCTACTCACACGCGGGCATAGGCGTTACCCAGCCGCGTGGAGAAGGCCTGGAAGAAAACAGACCAGTGGATATCAGATCGTTATTGCCATGATAGAACAGACCATTTTCTACATACTGGCAGCTGTTGCCGTCATCGGCACCATTCTGGCCATCACCGAAAAGCACCCGGTACATGCCATCATGTACCTGGTCACCTCGCTATTCAGCATGGCGGTCATCTTTTTCCTGCTGATGGCACCACTGGTTGCTGCCTTCGAGGTTATCCTTTATGCCGGTGCCATCATGGTGCTCTTTCTGTTTGTCATCATGATGCTCGACCTGGGACACCCGGAGAAAGGGATGTCACCCGGTTGGCGAATATGGTGGCCGGCGTTACTGCTGTCAACCATCAGCATCGTGTCGCTGGTCATGGTGATTGTCTCGCACCGCACAGAAATAGCCGAGCCTCGTGCAGCCTTGTCAATTCGCGAAGTTGCGCGGCATCTTTTCCAAGAACACGGCCTGGCGGTTGAGCTCGTGTCGCTGCAACTCCTGTTTGCCTTGGTAGGCGCTCTCTATCTCGGCAAACAGCCCACAGGGAGGGATGCAAAATGATCGTCCCTTTTGAACACATCCTGATCCTCGCCGGATTGCTGTTTTTTATCGGTATGGGAGGACTTTTGGCGTGGCGCGCCAATCTGATCATGATGCTGGTCAGCATTGAAGTCATGTTGAATGCTGTCATGCTGGTCTTTGTGACCGGTTCGGCAAGATGGGGAAATGCCGAAGGGCAATTTTTTGCCATCTTCATTATGGCGCTGACATCTGCCGAGGTGTCTCTGGCACTGGCGATGGTTGTCTATCTGCACCGTCGCAAGCATACGGTCAATACGGATATGTTTAACGAGCTGAAGGGGTAACATGAAACTGTACCTGGCGCTCATACTCCTGCTCCCCCTCTCTGGAGGTCTATTTAACGCACTACTCGGCCGCTTTCTGCCGCGGCGGGTGGGTGAAGTGATCGCCTGCGGAGTAATCTGGGGCGCCTTCGCCTGCTCCGTTCTTGCCTTCCTGCAGTTCACCGCACCGGTGCGGATCGAGTACGCCTCCTGGCTCACTGACTTTGACTTCAAGGCCCCCATTGCCCTGTACCTGGACCAGCTGTCTCTCAGCCTGATACTGATGATCACCTTTGTCTGCGCCCTGATCCACCTTCATTCGGTCGGCTACATGAAGGATGATCCATCGTATGCCCGCTATTTTGCCCTGCTTAACATCTTCGTTTTTGCGATGCTGATGCTGGTTCTGGCCGAGAACCTGCCGCTGCTCTATCTGGGGTGGGAAGGTGTCGGTTTTTGTTCCTATGCTCTGATCGGCTTCTGGTACACGGAGGAAAAGAACGCCACCGCCGGGCGCAAGGCGTTTATCGTCACCCGCATTGGCGACACCGCCCTGGGCATCGCCATGGTCTGGATGTTCAAACTTTTCGGCACCGTATCAATCAGCGAGCTTAACGGCATGGGATCTCTGGTACCAGCCGTGATCATCACTGCTCTGGGAATCCTGCTCCTGATCGGTGCAACCGGAAAATCGGCCCAACTGCCGTTGTCGGTCTGGCTTCCGGACGCCATGGCAGGCCCGACTCCGGTCTCCGCCCAGATCCACGCCGCTACGATGGTCACGGCAGGAGTCTATCTGCTCGCGCGCATGTACCCACTGATCGGAGCTTCACCCGTGACCCAGGCTGTCATCGCAATCACCGGTGGAGTGACCGCATTTTATGCCGCAACCTGTGCCTGTTCCCAGCGCGATCTGAAACGCATCCTTGCCTACTCCACCATCAGCCAGATCGGCTACATGGTGCTGGGTGTCGGCGCCGGTGCCCTGACTGCTTCGACCTTCCACCTGTTGACGCACGCGTTCTTCAAGTCACTGTTGTTTCTCAGCGCAGGGTGCATCATCACCGCCCTGCACCATCAGCAGGATATCTTTCGCATGGGTGGGTTGAAAAAACAGTTACCTTCCGTCTACTGGCCATTTCTGGCTGGCGCACTTTGCCTGTCCGGTTTTCCGGGAAGCGGGGGGTTCTTCAGCAAGGACGCCATTCTTGGGGCCGTTTTTGACCGAGGCGGTCCGTTGTATGGTTCCTTGTATGCACTTGGGCTACTGACCGCGCTGTTGACCGCCTTCTATACGTTCCGCATGTTGTTTGTGGTGTTCCACGGGGAGGCTTCGACTCCGGGCATTCATCAATCGGTGAGCAAAGTCGCACCAGTCATGACAGTAACTCTTATCCCCCTCGCCCTGATTGCATTGTTCGGCGGCATCCTTAATCTGCCTGAGTATTTTGGCAGTCGCGGTTTTCTGGCGGTGTTTCTTGGCACTCAGCCCGGCTTTGTACCGGCCTCACACTCGTCATCCGCAACCGAGATTTCCCTCCAGATCATTGCCGCAACGGTCAGCCTGCTGGGACTGGGGCTGGCGTGGTCACGCTATTCCGGCCGGCGCCGGGCAGAATCACTGAGACAAGAGGAAGCCGGCCGGCCTTTAAGCGGCTTACTGCTGAACGGGTGGTATCTTGACCGTCTCTACCACGTGCTGTTTATCAGTCCTTTTGTCTGGGTAAGCCGTTTCTTATGGAAGGGGATAGACGAAGCTGTTATTGACGGCACATTGAACGGACTGGCACGTGCTACACTGCGGCTGGGAGGACTTCCCGCTAGCTGGAGCACGGGCCGGGTGGCTACATCGCTGGTCGCTCTGGCTGGTGGCGTTGCTGCGGTACTGGGGTACATGGCCTGGCTGCTTGCCTGATTTCGCAGTTGAAGAGGCAAAAAATCGCCGTTTTTGCCTCTTCAACTATCGTCATTACCAGCCGGGCTACTTATGCACGCATTTCAATTTTGCCTGTCCGGCTTCTTCCTTGCGCGTTTGCAGCATGCGGTTATTTTCATCGACAAACACTAGTTTCGGCTCATATTTTATCGCTTCAGCATTTTCCATAGTAACAAAACTGGCGATAATGACCAGATCCTTGGGTGCCATGAGGCGCGCCGCAGCACCGTTCAGACAGATTACTCCCGAACCTCGCTGTCCTTCAATGGCATACGTTTCAAGACGGTTGCCGTTGGTTACATTCCAGACGGCGACTTTCTCATACGAAACGATGTCGGCCGCATCCATCAGGTCGCGGTCGATGGTAACACTCCCCTCGTAGTGCAGGTCAGCACCGGTAACAGTGGCACGGTGGATTTTGCTCTTCAACATGATTCTTTGCATGATTACAACTCCTCTCCAAGTACGGTATTGTCGATCAGTCTGGTTTGCCCAATTTTCACTGCCAGAGCTAGCAGGGTGCTGCTGTCAGCCTGTTCCTGTTCCTGCAACCGCACCCCATCACGTAACTCAACATAGTCAATGGTTGCAGCCGACTCCCCTTCAATAACGGCGCGTGCTTCCCTCGCCAGAACGGCAACCGAACGCTCACCGGCGGCAAACAACTCGCGAGCTTTTGTGATGGCATGATACAGGCAGAGAGCGCTCTGCCGCTCACTCGGAGACAGATAGGCATTACGCGAACTCATCGCCAAGCCATCCGCCTCACGTACAATCGGCATCCCGACAATCTCAACCGGCATATTCAAATCCTCGGCCATGCGCCGGATAACTGTCAGCTGCTGAAAATCCTTGCACCCGAAAAGTGCCACGTCAGGGCGGACAATATTGAACAGTTTAGTGATTACCGTTGCCACGCCGTCAAAATGCCCCGGCCGACTTGCACCGCAGAGCGGCAGGGATATATCCCGAACGGCAACCCCGGTCTGAAACCCATGCGGATACATATCGGCCGCGCTCGGGATAAAGACGATATCAGCTCCGCACGCGTCAGCAAGCTGAAAGTCACGTTCCATATCTCGCGGATAACTGTCCAGATCTTCATTTTTCCCGAACTGGATCGGGTTGACAAAAATTGAGAGTACCAGAACGTCTCCCCGCTTGCGCCCCTCCCGCAACAATGAAGCGTGTCCCTCGTGCAGATATCCCATGGTAGGAACAAAAGCAATGCGGCGCCCCTCCCGTTCAGGAGCGGTTGCGAGTGCCTGCATATGTAAAATGCTGTTGATTATCTTCATCATATCCTCAGGAAAAAGAATGTTGTTCTGTGGGAAATTCGCCGTTCCGGACTTCGGCAACATACTGCGTGACAGCTGTTGATATAAGCGGAGCCAGCTCGGCATAACGTTTGACGAATTTAGGTGAATATTTTTCACATAAACCAAGAATGTCGTGAATCACCAGTATCTGACCATCACAGGACGAACCTGCCCCAATACCGATAGTTGGAATGGTCAGTTCCGCACTGATCTCAGCCGCCAGCGCGGCAGGTATGCCTTCCAGCACAACCGCAAATGCTCCGGCATGCTGGACAGCAAAGGCATCATCCATAATCCGCTCGGCCTGCTCGCTTCGCCCCTGAACCTTGTAGCCGCCCATGCGGTGAACCGACTGTGGTGTCAACCCGATGTGCGCCATAACCGGAATATCAATCGAGGAAACGGCCCGGATTACGTGAGCCATGTTACTGCCCCCTTCAACCTTCACCGCTTCTGCGCCCCCCTCCTTGATCATCCGGCCACAATTCCGGCAGGCTTCTTCAATACCGGTATGGTAGGACATAAACGGCATATCCGCGACCACGAGAGCTTTGGGATCAGCACGTGTTACCATCCGCACATGATAGAGCATTTCGTCCATGGTAACCGGCAGGGTCGTTGCGTGGCCGGCCATAACAACACCAACCGAATCACCGACAAGAATGACATCGACACCCCCATCATCAACAAGACGCGCAAAAGGAAAATCATATGCCGTGAGTGCCGTAATGCGCAGTCCATTCTGTTTCATTTTAAGTATTTCAGGTATCGTCATTTTCTTTTTCATTGTTATCCCCAACCCCGCTAAACAGGGTAAGTGCAGTAAACTGAATTTTCTACCTGAAGCTGCAGGAATCTACTTTTAACGTACACAAACAAAAAAACGCGCCGGTGGGCGCGTTATAAACGGTCAGATCGGGTCGTACTAAACCTCTCTGAGGGGATTCCCCTTCCGTCCCGGTTCGCTGCCAAATCCGTGCGGTATGTCCTGATGCTTACTGTGCCAATTTAGATCAACTCCCGTATCGGGTAGCCGTCATGGCGAAATGATAAAATATCAGAGCCTGCTATATAAATCCAGATATTTATTTTTTCCTATCTCTCCACCCAATGCGATCAAAGCGGACAGGTCAGGCTTTTCATCTGCTCAAGTTCTTTGACAACCTCCGCACTCTGTGCCCTGCGCATCTCCATATTATCAAACATTTCAGCAACCATGACGCCGACAGATTCCACATTACGACGTATCAACCTGCCATCATCGACCTGACGTGATGTTGAGTTAACCATCTCGTGAGTCATATCCTTGATTGTTTCAATGGACCGGGCAATGCTCCTTGTGGCTTTGGACTGATCCGTCGACGCGGCAAATATCTGAGAAGTCATGGAGCTGATCTCTTCCATGGAACGTGCCACCAGCTGGACACTGGTCACCTGCTCCTGTGTTGCCTGCTTGATCTGCTTGGTCATTTCAAGAGAACAGGTAGAACTATCAAATATCGCCTTGAGTGATTCCCCCGTGGTATGCCCCAGATCAACACCACGGTGAACCAGAACCTTGCTTATCCCGATGTTATTGGCGGCAGTTTTTGACTCACTCATGATTTCTTCGATAATCGAGGTGATCTCACCGGTTGAATGACCGGTCTGGAGTGACAGATTGCGAATTTCATCGGCGACAACGCCAAAACTTTTTCCGTATTCACCGGCCTGGGCCGCAATAATGGAAGCATTCAGCGCCAACAGGTTGGTACGCTTGGTGATGTCGTTAATAACACTGACAATATTTTCAATACGGGTACTATTTTCTGCCAGACGCTGGATGGCGTCAAACGAAAGGCCGACTGAAAGTTTAATTTCGTCAAGAGCATTAATCGTTTCCGTAACAACGGCCCGACTCTCTTCAGCACGCTCCTTTACCTGTAGAGAAACCTCGTGCGAAATAGCCGCATTCTGTTCAACATTGCCGATTGTGCTGTGAATCTGTTCCATGGCAGAGGCTGACTGATGGACAACCCCTGCCAGATGATCAAGATTTCGGGTAACCTGCTCAATGGCAACTGAAATTTCATTGACGGCAGAGCTGGTTTCATCAATAGATGCCATCACGCCTTCGGAAGCAGAAGCGATAATAGAGGTCCCGTCAGCAACCGAGTCGACTCCATCTCGCAAGTTGTCCACGTTTTTCGAATATTTGTCCCGACTCGCCAACAAAAATTTGAATGAACTCTCCATTTCTGATGTAAGTGTATCGATTGAAGTCAGCAAATTGATCCGGGTGATCGCCGAGGCCACCTGATCGGCAAAAAGCATGATGGTATCAACATCAGAATCATTGAGGGCACGATGGCTGTTTTTGTTATCTATCCCGAAAACGCCGATAGAATTGTTCTTTACGACGATCGGACACAAGATAAAACTTTTTGAGCGCAGAGGTAACAGACTGTTGTGAGGTGGCTTCAAATGGAAATCTTCAGGATAGCGGGAAATATCGTCAATCAGATAAACTTTACGATCATTAAAGCACTTCGCAATGACGCCGATGCTCGAATCTATCGGCATGACGACGTCAGACGGGTTAAAGTTTTCCGTTCCGATAGCGGCAAAGAAACGAAGCTGCTTGCCGTCTTCAGCCATTAAAATATTGACTCGTTCGTACCCCAGAATATCATGGAGGCCCTCGGAGCACAGCAGCAACACTTCATCAAGATTGAGTGATTTCTGAATTTTACTGCTGATCTGGTGAAAGTTCTTGATATTCCTGTCCAGCACCTTGTAACGATTTTCAAATATCTCTTTCTGTTCGCCAACTTCCTGATGGAGTATATTGAGTTCCGCAGCCCGCTCATGAAGTTCATCACCGCTCTTGCCGATCATGAACCCAAGCACCGCAAGGACGATGGCGGTACCGCCCCCCATATAACTGTATTGTGCAAAATGCTGGCCGTCTCGTGTAATGTCATAAAAAATCTGCTCAAGGATACCGCGCGTGGCATCATAATAAAAAAGCAGCCTGATTGCGATCCAGCCAATCGGAGCAGAAACACCCAGCAGAAATCCACCGAGAGAAAACAGGGTTGAACGCCTTTTCATAATGCCTTCCTCAAGCCAGTGTCCGATTTTATTTACCTTGAAGCAAATTTTTCGTCAATGGAATGGCCGATCTCTTCCATAACTTTTTCAGCATCATCAATATTATAGGCAATGATATTTTTCAGATGCGTGTACGAATCAAGATCCATCTTTTCGAAGGTAATGCCGGCACCATCCTCAGCTATACGGGTTACAATGCCAGTGAAATTTACCGTAATTTCAGGCATGGTACCGGTAAGCACCATAGTAATATCGGCATGTTCCCCTCCCGAAAGCTTCTCGTTCGTGACCAGAAACATGCCAGCCATGCTGAGATCTTTAACCGCGCCCTGAAATTGGCGATCGGCAATTCTGATCTTCGCCTCGACATTAAAATGTACACGAGAAAATTTGCGGGTGCTCATCATCACCTCCAGCTTTGATACGCTGCCGTTTACAGAATCAGGCTTTACCGGCCGAGCCGAGAACTGCTTCGTTCTTGTGCTTTACCAGCTTGATCAGCTCTTTGCGCGCCTCGCCCAGATATTTACGCGGATCAAATTCCTTGGGATCCTTGGCAAAGTATTCACGGATTTTGGCCGTTACCGCCAGCCTGCCGTCTGAATCGATATTGATCTTGCAGACGGCGCTTGCTGCTGCCCGGCGCAACTGCTCTTCCGGTACGCCAAGCGCCCCTTCAAGGTTGCCGCCATACTGGTTGATCAGTGAAACGTACTCCTGAACCACGGAGGAGGCACCATGAAGCACGATCGGAAAACCGGGAATGCGCTTCTCGCACTCATCGAGAATATCAAATCGCAGCGGCGGGACCGGCTGGCCTGCTTTGAATTTATAGGCACCGTGGCTCGTTCCGATGGAGATCGCCAACGAATCGACTCCCGTCTTCTTCACAAACTCTTCAACCTCTTCCGGCTTCGTATATGTGGAGTGTTCGGCCGAGACTTCATCCTCAATGCCGGCCAGAACGCCCAACTCCGCTTCTACCGAGACATCAAACTGATGGGCATACTCGACAACTTTTTTGGCAAGCGCCACATTCTCTTCGAACGGAAGATGTGAGCCATCTATCATGACCGATGAAAAACCGCTATCAACGCAGGACTTGCACAACTCAAAGCTGTCGCCGTGATCGAGATGCAAACAGATCGGGATAGTAGAACCGGCTTCACGGGCCATCTGCACCGCTCCCATCGCCATGCAGCGGAGCATGGTTTCATTTGCATAGCTGCGCGCGCCCTTGGAAACCTGAATAATAACAGGCGAGTTAGTTTCAACACAGGCGGTTACAATTGCCTGAAGTTGTTCGAGATTGTTGAAATTGTAGGCTGGAATGGCATATTTGCCAGCCATCGCCTTACTAAACATTTCTTTCGTGTTGGATAACCCTAATTCACGGTAATGAATCTTCAGCTTTTCCATCTCGTCCCCCTCGCGTGCTTTATTTGTGTAGAATCCACTCTCCAATAGGTATGTACGGTAGATACAAATACCATGCAGTTACCGTATAATCAAGGTGTAAACCGCCCATTTCAGATTGCAACCACACCGCACCGACTGGGAAGTTGAAGTAGATGCCAGTGAGCAATTCCCCATTCAAGGATTGCGGCACAGGGATATCCGGCAAGTTCTTGAGGAGGGTCCTGGCCAAGGAAGCGGAGGACCGCCAGGAGCAGCGCCGGTTCCCTGTCGGCAACAGTGCCCAGTTGATGTGAAATCAGATGGTCGCGCTTGCTTAGTTTTAAGCCATCAGGCCCGACGACTAGGGGAAGGTGGCAGTAGTCCGGTTGCGGATAGCCGAGAAGTCGCTGCAGGTACATTTGACGGGGCGTAGAACCAAGCAGATCTTCTCCCCGCACCACCTGATTCACACCGGCCAGATAATCATCCACGACCACAGCCAGTTGGTAGGCAAACGCCCCGTCACTGCGTCTGAGTACAAAATCTCCGGAGGTCGTAGGGAGCTTTTGGCATATCCTTCCCTTCCTCATGTCGGAAAAACAGATCTCCTCCTCCGGCACCCTGACCCGCCAGGAACGGATAACTGAGTCCGCTTTCATCCCCCACCGGCAGCTGCCGGAATACGGTATGCAATCGTCCTCAATATGAGGGGCAGACGTGCTCCGGGCAATCTCCTTGCGTGAGCAGCCGCAGGGATAGACAACTCCTGCCTGCTGCAGCACTGCAAATACATGCTGATACTCTTCCTGGTGCCTGCTCTGGCAGGCGACATCGCCATCCCAGAATAGTCCGAACGACTCCAGCGTCCGCATGATATCATCTGCCATTCCGGCCACCTGACGCGGTGTATCCAGATCATCAAGCCGGAGCAACCACCGCCCGTCCGCCTGCTTCGCCATCAGATAGACCCGACCGCCGCTACCAGTGAACCGGTGTGGAGCGCCCCGGTCGGAGAAGGGGCAAAACGG